>JBEKNN010000099.1:0-29917 GCA_049522755.1 Bryobacteraceae bacterium
ACTACTCGAAATCGACGATTCATTCCTAACTCCTTTTCGTGGACCTGTCCGCAGGCGTTTCGGCTGCGCGCGCGGTCCCGAAATATCCTATCAGGCGCAGCCGCTTCGCGCACAGCTCTCCCCATAAAGTCCAGACCATGGAACCGGCGGGCAACCCGTACGGACACAACCGGGGCGTTCCGGCCTCTGGCGTGAAGGCCTCTCGCGTGAAATAGACAACGAAACTGTAACTCCCGGTCAAATCGGCTAACTTCGATAAGGCGTCTCTTTCGCGTCACGCGAGCCCGTCCGCTCTTCGTCTCGATGACCAGGCCAGGACTCCGCGGCGCCAGCGCGGGAAAGCCGTCTTTGCCTTTGACAGTCGTGGCTAATTGTTCGTCTGGCTGTTTTCCGCCCGAGCCATCGTCCGCGGTTGCTTTCACCTTCGGGCCATTCTTCGCCGTCAGCAGCGCATAGATCGGAAGTTCATTGGTGGCGCCGTCCCGAACCTTCGTAGTGATGTCGAACCGGGTGTGTAGAGCTGCGCGTGGCTCAGAGCGATTCGCGGAGTCCCGCATGGAACCGTGCCATGTGCTAAACTGAACACTTCGATCAACTAAAAAGTCCTCAGGCGTACTGATCCGCTTTTTCTGCGACCCCTGCCAAGAGGCCGAGTTTATTCGTTAGAGCAAGAGGAATACATGACGGAATCCGATCTTATAGTCATTGCAATCCTGATACTGGCCTTAGTGTACGCGCTCATGACGCCTCCGGGACCCGGCACACCGCTGCTCGCGCCCGTGCGTCAGCGCTGAATGCGATACAATTCAAGTAATTCTATTACATGGACTTTCTCAAAGGGCTGAACCCGCAGCAACGCGAAGCGGTAAGCCACACGGAAGGGCCGCTATTAATCCTGGCAGGCGCGGGAAGCGGCAAGACTCGCGTTATCGTTCATCGCATCGCTCACATCGTCACCGCCAAGCGCGTGCCGCCGTCGGCGATTCTCGCCGTTACTTTCACCAATAAAGCCGCCGGAGAAATGCGCGAGCGCGTGGCATCGCTGCTGGCGGAAGAGCGCCTGGAATCCGAACCGCTGCTTGCCACGTTCCATTCCTTCTGCACCCGCCTGCTGCGGCGCGATGGCGAGCCATTGGCGCGCATCCGCCCCGGCTTCACGCGGCGCTTCACCATCTATGACGACGAGGATCAGCTCGCCATCATCAAGGGTGCGTACCGCTCGCTCGGTCTCGACGAAAAAGAATTCATGCAGTATCGCGCGGCGCTTTCGCGCATCAGCCACGCCAAGAACATCAAGCAAACGCCGCAGGATATCTACAAGCAGGCAGCCAACAAAGAGAGCGAAGCCCTGGCGGCCATTTTCGAGCAATACGAAAAGGCCCTGCACAGCGCCAACGCGCTCGATTTCGACGACCTGCTGCTCGAAGCCGTGCGCCTGCTGCGTCACGACGATCCCACGCGCGAATCCTGGAACCGCCGCCTGAGCTACGTCATGATCGACGAGTATCAGGACACCAACCGCACACAGTACGAGCTGATGCGGCTGCTTTCCGAAAGCCACGGCAACGTTTGCGTGGTGGGCGACGAAGATCAATCCATCTATAGCTGGCGCGGCGCCGATCTGCGCAACATCCTCGATTTCGAGCGCGATTTCCCCGACGCCAAAATCATCCGCCTCGAACAGAATTACCGCTCCACAAAGAATATACTCGCCGCGGCCGGCGCGGTGGTGGAGAACAACAAGGCGCGCAAGGGCAAGAAGCTGTGGACCGAAGCCGTGGCGGGAGAGAAGATCGGCCTCTATGCCGGGTACGACGCAGGCAACGAAGCCCTCTTCATCGCCGATTCCATCGAGAAGCACCTGGTTGCGAACCCTGCCGAACACGTGGCGGTTCTTTACCGCACCAATTCCCAGTCGCGGCAGATCGAAGAGGCGCTGCGGCGTTACGGGCGCAAATACAACGTAGTGGGCGGCTTCAGTTTTTATCAGCGCGCGGAAATTAAAGACGTCGTGGCGTACCTCAAATTGACCGCTTCCACAGCCGATTCCGTCAGCGTGCTGCGCGTCATCAACACGCCGGCGCGCGGCATCGGCCGCACCACCGTAGACCAGCTCGAAAAGCTCGGCCGTGAGCAAGGGCTGAGCCTCTGGCACGCCATTGAGCGCAGCATGTCCGGAACCAGGCCGGGGCCGGGCGTCAGCGATCCGCTATCCACGCGGTCGCAATCGGCGCTGGTGATGTTCCGCAATATGATCCAGGAAATGTCGCTGGTGGCGCTTTCCTCATCGCTTCCCGATTTGATCAAGTTCATCCTCGACCGCACCGGCTACAAGCGCATGCTGCAGCAGGAAAAGTCTCCGGAATCCGAAACCCGCCTCGATAACCTGGATGAGCTGATCAACGCCGCTTCCGAGGCCGCCGAGCGCGGCGAGAGCCTTTCCGATTTTCTCGATCACGTGGCGCTGGCCTCCGACGCCGATAACGTGGACGAGCAATCGCCCGTCACTTTGATGACGCTCCACAATGCCAAGGGTCTGGAGTTTCCGGTGGTGTTCCTTTCCGGGCTGGAGCATGGCCTGTTTCCGCACAGCCGGTCGAGCAGTTCCGAGGAAGCGCTCGAAGAGGAGCGGCGGCTGTGTTACGTGGGTATGACGCGTGCGCGCAAGCGGCTGGTCCTCACGTGGGCCAAATTCCGCCGGCGCTTCGGCGGCGGCGAGCAGGAACGGTCGACGCCCTCCGGGTTCCTCGCCGAAGTGCCCGAGCATCTGATCTCGGACCTGAGCCCGCGGGACGAGGAGGGCGAGCTCGACCTCTACACCGCGCGCCACAGCGTGCGCCAGGCTGCGCAGCGCAATACCTTTACCGGCAAGACGTACAACTCGCTCGAAAACATCTCGCAATTCTTCGGCGAGCGCGGCTTGCCGTTCAACGGGAACAGGCTATCCGCATCGGCGCCGCAGCCTCCGCGTCCTCCCGTTCCCGATAAGCCCTTGCCCGTTGCGCCCCCGCCTCAGCGCCGCTCGACGCGCGCCGGCATGACCGTTCAGCACCCCAAGTATGGCACCGGCATGGTGGTGAGGCGCGAAGGCGACGGCGATGATGCTAAGATCACAGTTAACTTTCCGCGATTTGGATTGAAAAAACTGATCGAAAAATACGCGGGTCTGAAAAGGGACTGATGAACACGAAGAACCTCACCGATAAGGCCGAACGCAAGAAGGTAAAGCGCACAGCGCGCAAGAAGGCCGCTCCCAAGGCCAAGCGCGCGGCAGGCGTAGCGCG
Organism: Bryobacteraceae bacterium; assembly: GCA_049522755.1. Lineage (GTDB taxonomy): Bacteria > Acidobacteriota > Terriglobia > Bryobacterales > Bryobacteraceae > PALSA-243. The sequence goes on from JBEKNN010000099.1 coordinate 3,285, forward strand.
CGGCTCCATGAAGAAAAAGATCCGCCGCCAGGCGCAGGGCCAACGGAAGCGTTAACAGTTTTCCGGCGGCTTTTTCATGAGCCAACTCTTCCGCACGAAGAGCATTGACGACCTGATTGCGGCCTCTGAGGACCCGCAAAAGAGTCTTCGCAAAACCCTCGGTCCGTGGAGTCTCACCGCGCTCGGCATCGGCGCCGTGATCGGCAGCGGTATCTTCACGCTTACCGGCACGGCCGCCGCCGGCAGGGTGATCCCGATCAAATCGATCCTCAACTCGACCGTGATCGATTTGCTGCTCAACGGATCTACGGCCGCGTCGCAGCTCGGCCGCCCCGGCGCCGGACCGGCGATCACGGTTTCCTTCATTCTGGTGGCGATCGCCTGCGCCTTCGCGGGCCTATGCTACGCGGAGCTGGCGTCGATGATCCCCATCGCCGGCAGCGCCTACACCTACGCCTACGCCATCCTGGGCGAGATTGTGGCGTGGATCATCGGGTGGGATCTGATTCTGGAGTATGCCGTCTCCAACATGTCGGTGGCGGTCGGATTCTCGGCGTATTTGCAGGACCTGTTCGACAATCTTTTCGGGTTTCACTTGCCGCCGCAGCTTGCTTACCCGCCTTTTCCGGCGGCTGGAGGTCCCGCCGGGTGGTTCAACATTCCGGCGCTGCTGATCACCATGCTGGTCACCTGGGTGCTGGTGCGCGGCGTGCGCGAGAGCGCCGAGGTCAACACCACTATGGTGATCATCAAGATCGCGGCCATCCTGCTGTTCTGCCTGGGCGCTGCCAACGCCATCCATCCCAGCAACTGGCATCCGTTTGCGCCGCATGGATTCTCCGGCATTCTCACCGGCGCGTCCATCGTCTTCTTCACCTACATCGGCTTCGATTCCATCTCCACCGCCGCCGAGGAATGCAACCGCCCGCAGCGCGACCTGCCTATCGGCATCCTCGCCACCTTGGTTATTTGCACCATTCTTTACTGCGGCGTTTCGCTGGTGCTGACGGGCATCGCGAATTACCAGACGCTGGGTACGGATTCGCCGGTGGCGGATGCGCTGAAGGCGCTCGGATATAACCGCCTCCGGTTGATTGTGACTGCGGGCGCGCTGATGGGGATGCTGTCGTCGCTGCTGGTCTATCAATACGGCCAGGCGCGCATCTGGTTCGCGATGTCGCGCGACCGCCTGCTACCGGGACTGTTTTCCAAGGTACATGAGCGCTTCCGCACGCCGTACGTCAGCACCTGGATTGCGGGCTTCGTGGTGGGAATCCCGGCGGGCATCTGGGATATCGACACCTTCGCCGAGCTTTCGAATATCGGCACGCTGTTCGCCTTCGTGCTGGTTTCGCTGGGAGTGATCGTGCTGCGCAAGAAGCAGCCGGACCGGCCGCGCTCGTTCCGCGTTCCGTTCGTGCCGTTATTCCCCATCATTTCGATTGTGTGTTGCGTGGTGCTGATGATGGGCCTGCCGCTGGTGACGTGGATCCGGTTCTTCTTATGGCTGCTCATCGGCTTGGCGATCTACTTTCCGTTCAGCCGGAAGCGCAGCGCGTTGGCCTGATAGGACCCACGGCCGGCCTATCGGCGGAGGCCGGTTAGCGTCGCGGCCGAAGCCGCCTTGGGCATTCTCGGTCAACCGCTGTCGCCTCTCGATCTCGGAGGCGGCAACGTGTTCTCGGCGGTACTCCAGTCGCCGACATGGTCGGCCATGGATCCGCCCCACGAAGTGCTGCCCGCACTCTTCGCGACTTCGACTGATAAGCTTTGGAGTAGGTTCCAGCGGATGGTTTTGACATGCCGATGAAAGTACGCGAGGTCATCGGCCTGCTCGAAAGAAATGGCTGGGTGAAGATTCGCTCAAAGGGCAGCCACCGTCACTTCAAGCCTTCAAGGGCTATTCTGCCTATTCACCCGATGTGCCGGGATGCGCGGCGGCAGGGGATACTGTGGAGGAGACTCGTATCATTTTCCACGATGCGCTGGTCGCTCATTTTGAAGCCATGTTGGAAATCGGCGAACCCATCCCGGATGCGCAATCGTTGGTCGATTACGTGGAAGTGGCGGCGTAAGCCAGACTCGCGCCGTATCTGGTCCGCGATGTTGCGCGACCGGCTGCTACCGCGAGGGTGCACGAGCCCGCCTTGTGCGGGTTTCGCTCGGAGTGATTGTGCTGCGTAAGAAGCAGCCGAAGCGGCCGCGCTCGTTCCGTGCGCCAGCTTGGCGATCTACTTTCCGTTCAGCCGGAAGCGCAGCGCGCTGGCCTGATAAATGGGCGAACGCATCGGCGCCCTATTGAGCGTGCGCCGCGATTTGCATCAAGCCGCGATGTAAGGGCGCCAACTTGGCCGGGTCGAATTTGAGAACCTTGCGATCATACGTCATCAAGCCATTGACTTCGCTTTCCACGTCCGAAGTCTGCGTGTAGACCGCCGCGGCGAGGCCTTGCTGCACCAGTGGACCGAGCTTCGCGATGAGATCTTCGTACGCCGCTTCGAGCGCCGGAAGGCCGGCGTACGTGCGATATCCCCAATTGCGCTTGTCGGTCCACCAAAGGTGGCCTTCCACCGGAAAACCGAGGCCGCCGAATTCGCCCAGCACTGAGGCGCGTTCCGGCGCGACTGGGAACATTCCGGGCCCGGGGTACTGGTGCTTGTCCTTCATATCGCCGTAGCCGCGGTCTTCCCAGCCGCTCGGTCCATCCACCAGGCGCGACTGGTCGAGCGACTTCACCAGCTTGAGGACGCTCACCGTGTCGTGCTCGCCCCACCCTTCATTGAAAGGGACCCACGCGACTACGCTGGGAACGCTTTCCAGATTGCGCACCAGCGCGCGCAGCTCCTTTTCGAAGCCGGCCGCGTCCGCGGGTGGAAACGCAGCGTCATCGGCGGCGCCGGCGCGCACGCTGGTCTTGCCTCCGGCAGTCATGGCGCTTGGCATATCCTGCCAGACCATCATGCCGAGCTTGTCGCACCAATAGTAGTAACTGGCGGGCTCCACCTTGACGTGCTTGCGCAGCATGTTGAAACCGAGCTTCTTCAAAGTTTCAATGTCGAAGCGGATGGCCTCGGCCGTGGGAGCGGTGTAGAGGCCGTCGGGCCACCACCCCTGGTCGAGCGGTCCGATCATGAACTGCGGGTGGTTATTGAGGAACAGGCGATCGATTCCCGCGGCGTCTTTGCGCAGCTCGATCTTGCGCATGCCGAAGTAGCTCTTCACCACATCGCCGGATTGCAGCTTGATTTCCAGATCGTAGAGCGTAGGCGCATCGGGCGACCACAACGAGAGCGCGCTCAGAGGCAGAGCCGTCTCGGTATCTGTCTTGCCCGTGATCTTGCCGGCCGGTTTGCCGCCTAGCGTGGCGGCGGCGGTGAACGTCCCGGGTTGGGACGCGCGAACGGTGAGGCGCAGCTTGCGGCCATCCACATCGGGAATGAGCAGGACGCTGTCGATATGCGCATTGGGCACGGGCTCGATCCAAACCGTTTGCCAGATGCCGGTGACGGCTGTGTACCAGATGCCGTTGGGATTGAGAACCTGCTTGCCGCGCGGCTGGAGGCCGGTATCGGTGGGGTCCCAAACGGATACGGCGAGTTCCTGCGGGCCGGCGCCGGCCTTCAGCGCGGACGTAATGTCGATGGTGAAAGGGTCGTAGCCGCCCTGATGCTCGCCCACCTTGACGCCATTGACGAAGACCTCGGCCTGCCAGTCCACCGCGCCGAAATGCAACAGGAGACGCTTGCCACTGAGAGCGGGCGCGGAAAATGTGCGGCGATACCAGAGGCGCTGCGCCGGCGTAACCGCGCGCTTCACGCCGGAAAGCGCCGATTCGATGGGATATGGAACCAGGATGGCGCCTTCGAATGCGTTCGGCCGGGCAGCGTCTTTGGGGGCGATGGCATAGTCCCAGAGGCCGTTGAGATTGGTCCACGCAGCGCGGACCAACTGCGGCCGCGGGTAATCCGGCAGGGCGTGGCCGGGATTGACCTGCGCGGTCCATGGCGTGGTGATCGGCGTATCGGCAAGCTTCCAGTCGGCGGCAGTAAGTACGGCGGCGCAACCGAGCAGAGCCGGGATGATGCGGCGAGGATGCATGGGCCTATGGTACCCCTCGCTGGACCCCGTTGCCTCTGTGCCGGGGATCGCAGGCATCGCGCGAGGCCCCAGCTTATTGCGCGGGCCTGCGGACTTGGGCCCGCCCCACTGTGTACCGTAGAACTATGGAGGGCTTTGCGGTCCCCGCGCCAACCGAGATCCACGTACGGTATCGCTCACTCGAGATTTCCGATGCCGAGCGCGAGGCCCTGTTCGCGCTTCTCGACTCCGAAGAGCGCCAGCGGGCCGGCCGATTCCGCTTCGAGTCGAGCCGCGACGCATTCATTGCAAGTCATGGCTGGTTGCGGGCCGTGCTCGGCCGATACCTGAATGCGGATCCTCGAAGCATCGAATTCACTTCCGGCAAGCGTGGAAAGCCGGCCCTGCAAGGTACGCCCCTGCAATTCAACCTGTCGCATTCCGGCGCCATGGCCGCTTGCGCCGTAGCGCGAAGTGAGGAAGTAGGCATCGATATCGAAAAGATCCGCCCCATGAGCGATTTGGAACGCGTGGCGCAGCGATTCTTCCACCCCGAGGAATCCCGCAAGCTTCTGGCGCTGCGCGAAGAGGATCGCGTGCCCGCATTCTTCCGCTGCTGGACTCGTAAGGAAGCTTACATCAAGGCCCTGGGCGACGGTCTCTTCGCGCCGTTAGACCGCTTCGAAGTGACGCTGGCGCCGGGCGAACCAGTCGCGTTTGTTAACATCGACGGCCGTCCTGGCGCGGAGTGGTCCCTCTTAGGCTTGGATGTCGGCCCGGACTACACTGGCGCCGTGGCCATTCGCGGAACCGATTGGGTTGTCCGGACGATGGGCGCGATCGTCTGAATAACCTTTCGTGGCGCGCGCACTCCTGCGTGCCGCGTTCACACTCGTGTGAACGCGCTTCGCTCGGCGACGGAAACAGACCAGGAGGTCTCTCTCACATAGTGAAGCCTACATGGGAAACTTGATGCCCTGCGCCAAGGGCAGTTGCGCGGACCAATTGATGGTATTCGTCTGCCGCCGCATGTAGGCTTTCCAGGAATCGCTGCCGGATTCGCGCCCGCCGCCGGTCTCCTTTTCGCCGCCGAACGCGCCGCCGATCTCCGCGCCGCTGGTGCCGATGTTGATGTTGGCGATTCCGCAATCGCTGCCGCGGTGGCTCAGGAATGTCTCGGCTGAGATCAGGTTCGTCGTGAACATCGCCGACGAGAGTCCTTGGGGCACGTTGTTGTGCCAGTGCAGGGCCTGGTCCAGGTCGTCGAATTCCACCAGATACAGAATCGGCGCGAAGATCTCTTCGCTCAATATCGGCATATCGGGCCGCGCGCGTACCAGCGCCGGCTGGACGTAGCAGCCGGTCACGTGGCCGCCGCCGTAGAGGACTTCGCCGCCCTGCTCGCGGATGCCGGCGAGCCCCTCCATCATGCTGGAGACCGCGCGGCGGTTGACCAGCGGGCCCATCAGAGTCTCCTCGTCCAGTGGGTCGCCAATCTTGACTTGCTTGTAAGCGGCAATCAGCGCCTCGGTAGCTTTGGCGGCGATGCCGCGCTGCAGGAAGAGCCGGCGCGTGGTGGTGCAACGCTGTCCGGAAGTGCCCACGGCGCCGAAGAGCACGGCCCGCAGCACCAGATCGAGATTGGCGTCGTCCATGACGATGATGCCGTTATTGCCGCCCAACTCGAGCAGGCTGCGGCCCAGGCGTCTGGCGACGGATTCGGCGACGCGGCGGCCTACTTCGGTGGATCCGGTGAAGCTCACCAGCGGAATCCGGCGGTCGTTGACCAGCGCTTCGCCGATAGGATCGGCGGGACCGGCCACCAGATTGAAAACGCCCTTCAGATTGTGGCGATCGAGCACGCGGTTGCAGATCTTCTGCACGGCAATGGCGGCGAGCGGCGTCTCCGACGATGGACGCCACAGCACGCAGTCGCCGCACACGGCCGCGATCATGGCGTTCCACGACCACACCGCCACGGGAAAGTTGAACGCGCTGATGACGCCCACAATTCCCAGCGGATGCCACTGCTCATACATGCGGTGGCCGGGCCGCTCGCTGTGCATGGTGAGGCCGTAAAGCTGGCGCGACAGGCCGACGGCGAAATCGGCGACGTCGATCATCTCCTGCACCTCGCCCAGACCCTCCGCGAGTATCTTGCCCATTTCGAGAGACACCAGTGCGCCCAGCTCCGCTTTATACAGGCGCAGCTCATTGGCGATCTCGCGCACAATTTCGCCGCGCTGCGGCGCCGGAATCATCCGCCAATCCGGAAACGCCTCGGCGGCGCGAGTCATGACGCATTCATAATCCGCAAGACCGGCAAGTTGGATCTTGGCGATGGGCTCGCCGGTGGCGGGGCTCAGCGATTCCAACTCGCCGCCGGAAGGATCGGGGATCCAGTCGCCGTAACAGGCTCCGGAATTGATGGGCTCAATGTGGAGCTTCTCCAGAATGGCGGGAATGGTCTGATCGAGGGTCGGCACTCTTTCATTCTATGACTCGGGCCGTACGGCCCACGCCACCACGATTCGGATGAAGCCTGAGGGACGACGTGGAAGAAATAGCCGAGGCTTGGAATCGGCCGGACTACCGGGGCGGTCCTGATCGAACCGCCCGAAAAGGACAGCGGCACTCACCCCTAGCCTCGGTTTTGACCGGCTCTGAGGGCGCCGGTCGGTTAAGCGCTAAGGTAACGCACCGCTACCGTATGCCGATAGAGTATCTTTCGGATAATCCGGAGGCGCGTAAGTGGAAATGTTCTTCGACGCGGAGGCGAAGAGACACAGCGCGGCAAATTCGGGAAGCGGATTCCGGGATCCGATAACCGCTTCGCCACTCCTCGATCTTCCGCACGACCTTCCACCCACTTGATTCCAACCCCGCTCTGGTTCATAATCGATCACCTGTGACTAACATCAATGGCAAAGCCTATGCGATGAATGCCATCACGCCGATGAAGTGGTGGAAGACGCCGCTCTTGCGCACGTTCTTTTTCCTGCTCGGTAACGTCAAGCCGCTCCAGGCCGATCTGAAGAATCTCTCGTTCATCCATTTTGCGCGGTGGGTGATCGTGCCCCGCAACGGCTTCCCGCACCTCTCTGAAAAGCAGCCCGCCGAAAATCTGCGCTACGACTATCTGATCTTCTTCAGTAACTTCAACGGCGCCTGGAACCAATACATCGACGCGTTCTCGGCGGTCTTGTCTATCGGGCTTAACCTCGTCTGGTGGTGGAGCGAAAAATACCCTGGCGCCGTACCGGTCACGCCTTTCAAGGAGTACATCAGTCGCGTCCAGTTCGACACCGATTATTACTACAACTCGTATCCGCGCGCCGCCACTAACGACGTCAAAGCCGCCCTGCGCGTCCAGGATGCGGTGGATGAGTTCGCCAAGACCAGCCAGTCACTCACGCTGGGCGATTTTGAAAAGGCGTACGTGGAATTCCTGGTCAAAGTACAGCCCGACCTCGGGTCCACGGGCATGGCTCCGGTTGGTACCTAATATAGATACTTAATATAGGCCCGTATTTAGGTAAGTAATTAGGTGCGTAATGGTGGGAAGTAATGGCTAACCAGAACGGTCAGATCTATGGCTTGACCATCCTCTCGCCCATCATTCAGGGCGATTCGAAGGACCTCGCTCATGCTACCGCGATCCGCTGGTATCTCGCCCGCCAGCCGCGCGACCGCCGCAGTCCTCTGGCGCGAGTCACGGGCACGCATCAGGCCCGCCTGGTGGTGATGGACGATGTGGTGTACGTTGGCGCGCCGGCTTGCGAAGAGCATCTGAAGTCGCGATACCTGGTTTTTGAAACCAACTTCGATGGCGATCTGGAACCCTACCTGGTGCGCATGGCCACCGAGGCCCGCGAGTTTGTCCATTCCGTCTGGCAACATTGCGTGGGATACCCGGGCGTGGAAGATCCAAACGCATTCGCCGCCTATATGAAGAAGTGTCAGGTGAATACCACGTTCTATTTCGCCGACGTCAACGACAAAACCGTCGGGCAGAATTTGCGCGCACTGCAGCTTCAGTCCGCGCTGGCCCGGTTTATAGAACGGCATCAGGGTGAAGAGCCGGCGGTGCTGCAAAAAGCCTTCGGCGAGTTCCTCGAGACCATGCGCCGCGCGCCTGCGCCCGAGCCCGGAGGCGACGAATCCCACCGCACGCCGCAGGAGAATCGGCCCCATGACTGAAATCGACGTCTCCGATATCCAGGGCTTCGCGCTGCGCGGATACAACTTCCCGTTTGCGCGATACCTGCTCCTCGAACTGCTCGATTCGAAGGCCGCGGAACGCTTCATCGGGCACGTGATTCCCCACATCACCACCGGCGTCAAATGGGACTCCGGCAAGCCGGCATCCACCGTCAACATCGCCTTCACGCAACGCGGCCTCATGCAACTTGGCCTGCCCGAAGCGACCCTGCTGAGTTTCCCCATCGAGTTCCAACAAGGCATGCAGGCGCGTGGCCAGATTCTGGGCGACATCGGCAAGGACGCGCCTGAGCGGTGGGACGCGGTCTGGCACGGGGGCCGCGTCCACGTGTGGCTTGGCGTGAATGGCCGCAACCGGGAAGCCCTCGATCGCCGGTGCTCCGAAATGCTGCGAATCATGGATGAGACCAAGGGCGCGCGGCTGCTTTATGCGCAGGACGCAGCGTCGATTTTCATCGACGGACAACCGACTTCGAAGGAACACTTCGGCTACACCGATGGCTTTGGCAACCCCGATTTTAAAGGCGCGCAGCGCGATTGCGTCCCCGGCCAAGGCAAGCTGACCGCCGGCGGCCGCTGGGAGGCTCTGGCCACGGGCGAATTCCTGCTCGGTTATGCCGACGAATCGGGCGAGCTTCCGGTGGCGCCGATTCCGCATCTGCTGGCGCGGAATGGAACTTTCATGGCGTATCGCAAGATGCATCAAAACGTCGCCACATTCCGCCGGTATCTCGATGAGCAAGCCAGGCGATACGCGCCCGGCACGAAGGAGCGGCTGGCCGCGAAGTTCGTTGGCCGCTGGCGCGATGGGACGCCGCTTGAGCTTTCGCCCGACGAACCCGACCAGTCGATTGTCCAAAACCCGAATCGCAACACCGATTTCACATACGGCGCCGACCCGTCCGGCGCCCGCTGCCCGTTGGGGGCGCATATCCGGCGCGCGAACCCCCGCGACGCGTTCGGCTTCAACGGCAAGCTGGTTAACCGCCGCCGGATTATGCGGCGCGGAATGACTTACGGCGCTTACGTTCCAGAGGGCGAGCCGGTGAACGATAAGGACGAGCGCGGCATCGTCTTCATGGCATTGAACGCCAGCCTGTTCCGGCAATTCGAGTTCGTGCAGCAGCAGTGGATTCAGTACGGCAACGACGCGCTTCAGGGCAATGACAACGACCTGCTTACCGGCCATCACGGCGGCAAGGGCAAATTCGTGGTGCAAGGGACAACCGATCCGCGCAACCCGCCGTTCCTCTGCGGCGGCCTGCCGGATTTTGTCGAGCTCCGCGGCGGCGATTATTTTTTCATGCCGGGCTTGACGGCGCTGCAGATGATGGCCGCGGGAACGGTGGACCCCAGGTAGTTCGCGGGGCAGGTTGTTAAGCTGAAGAACCTTTCCTGCGTCGATCGATGTAGAGAATAGAGCCGGCGGTTGCTTTACTCGTGGGGGCGCGTCAAAGGCCGGCAGGCGGATTAGCAATCCGCCGCAAATTGCTCGACGCCGGAAGCGTTTCTCCGTTGGCTCCTCTTGTTCGCGCCCGCGAAAAGCGATATCGTGCCGGATCACGATTCCCCGATTCGCGCTGCCGCTCTTCTGGCGGATTCCTGCCTCAACCCAGGACGCCGCGTGCAACAACCAGGCGCTCAATACCGGAGGCCGTCTCCCGTTGCAGTGGCCTGCTGTCTGAGATCGAACGAGAGTGGACCGGCGGATCACCGGCCGTGTGAAAAAATGACATGATGATGACTTGAGGACGAAACTGCTTCTCGCCGCGCTGCCTCTCGCCGCGCTTCCCTTGGCCGCGCTGTCCCTCGCCGCGGCGCTCTTCGCCTTCGCTGCGTCACCGCTTTTTGCCTTCGCCGCATCCCAGTGGGTGTACTTTGGGCACGACCATAAGCTGCACTACCGCACCGACGAACGCGGCAACCGCATCATGGATTTCTCCTGCGCCGGGTACCGGGCCGGCGGCGTGCGTCTGCCAGACGCGCCGGCCGTCAAGACGCTGGCGCCGCTCGAAGGCGACAACACCCCGCAGATCCAGGCGGCCATCGACGAAGTATCCACGCGGACTCCCGATGCCAATGGGCTTCGTGGCGCCGTGGCGCTCAAGACCGGCGTTTATCGCGTCGACGGCACGGTGACTATCGCGGCCAGCGGCGTGGTCCTGCGTGGCAGCGGGTCGGGCGACAGCGGAACCGTTATCCATCTCGCCAGCGAGGCGCATCGCTTTTTGGAAATGCGTGGAACCGGCGTTTTGCGCACCGTGGGCAACTCCGCGGCGATTACGGATGCCTACGTTCCCTGCGGCGCCAACTCATTCCACGTGGACGACGCCTCCGCATTCCATGTGGGCGATGCGGTGGTGGTGGAGCGCCCGGTCACGGAAGCGTGGATTCATTTCATGGGCATGGACACGCTGGTCCGCGATGGCAAAGCGCAAACCTGGATCAAGGCCGGCAGCTCCATCCACACCGACCGTACTATCCAGGCGATCTCCGGGAAGCTGATCACGCTCGACGTTCCGCTCACCGATTCGTTCGATGCGAAGTTGCTCAAGGCGCCAGGAACAGCACAAGAGGCAGCCCAGGGCGCGAGCATGGTCAGGTACGAATTTCCCGGCCGCATTTCCCAGGTGGGTGTGGAAAATCTGCGCGTGGCGGCGCCGTTCACGGATGTTCCCATCACCAGTCCGGATTTCAGCGTGCTGCGTATGGACGCGGTGGTGGACGCGTGGGTGAAAGACGTCGCTGTGCAAGAGACGCAGAACGGCATCGTGATCGGCCCCGGCGCCAAGCGCGTCACTTTCGAACGCGTTCGCGTGGTCCACAGCGCGGCTCATAGCGGCGCCGCGGCCCCCGCCGATTTCTCTATCGCCGGCACGCAGATTCTGCTCGACCGCTGCTCGGTGGATGGCGAAGGAACCTGGCCGGTGGTGACGCAAGCCTCCGTCACCGGACCGGATGTGGTCCTCAACTTCAGCGGCAGTGCCCACGCGGGCGTTTCGCCGCACCAGCGCTGGGCCACCGGGCTTCTGGTGGATGGCGCGCGTTTGCCAGGCACCGTCGCGCGCACGCCTGGCATTGCGTTTTCCAATCGCAAGACGGCCGGGTCGGGCCATGGATGGGATATCGGTTGGGCCGTGGCATGGAACGTCGTATCGCCGCATTTACTCGTGCAGCAGCCTCCCGGCGCCATGAACTGGTGCATCGGATGTTCGGGAGAGCGGACTAAGGCTGCCGATATTCCGGAGGGGATTTACGATAGCCCGGGGCGCGCCGTGGAACCCGTCAGCCTGTACCTCGAGCAGTTGCGCGAGCGGTTAGGCGATGCGGCGCTGGTCAATATCGGATATTGAGGTATTGATAGGAGGCGATTATGCTCGCTAAAGACTTCGCGCACGCTGCGCGGCTGCTGCGTAATAATCCGGTGTTCACGGCTACCGCGGTGGTCACCATCGCGCTCGGCATCGGCGCCAGCACCGCCATCTTTAGCGTCGCCAACGCCGTCCTGCTGAGTCCCCTGCCCTACAAGAATCCCGCAGCCCTGGTGCTCGCGTGCAGCGATATGACCCGCCGCGGCGTGCGCAACTTTCCTTTCTCCAATGCCGATTTCATGGATTTGCGCAACGGCACGAAGTCGTCGTTCGAAGATATAGCCGGCGTTTTCTCGGGCCGCAGAACACTGCCTCGCGAAGACGGCACGCTGGAACAGGCGAGCTTCGCGATTGTCACCACCAACTTTTTCCGCTTGCTCGGCCGAAAGGTGGTGGCCGGCCGCGATTTCGAGAATGCCGATGGAATTCCCCAGAACGCGCAGCCGGCCGGGGCGGTAACCGGAGCGCCGCAGCCGCCAACGCCGCCTAACGCCATCCTGAGTTACGAATATTGGCAGCGCCGGTTCGGCGGCAAGCGCGCCGCGATTGGAACCCGCCTGCCGCTCGCCGGGCAAGGGTCGCTGGTGGTGGGCGTGCTGGAGCCCCATACGCAGCTTCTCTTCCCGCCCGACATGAACCTGGAGCTTGCGCCCGATATATGGCTTGCCAACCGGCTGGCTTACGATGCCGCCCGTCGCAACGATGTCTCGATGCAGGTGGTCGCGCGATTGAAGCCCGGCGTCAGCGTTAAGGGCGCTCAATCGCAAGCCGATGCCGTGGTGGCGGAATCCCGCCGGAACTCCATCATTCACGCGACGTCGGGTTGGACCATTCGCATCGAGCCGATGCAGAAGAATCTGGTGGATCATGTCCGGCCAACCATTCTGGCGCTCATGGGCGCGGTGATCTTCCTGCTGCTGATCGCCTGCGCCAACGTGGCCAACCTGCTGCTGGTGCGCGCTTCCCTGCGCGAGCGGGAACTTGCCGTGCGCACGGCAATGGGGGCTACGCGCGGCCGCCTGGTTCTCCAGATGTTCGCCGAGGCGCTGCTGCTGGCCAGCTTCGGCGCGGCCATCGGACTCGGCCTTGCATGGGTTGGCATCCGCGAGCTGCACGCCATTGCGCCCGCCAATCTGCCGCGCCTCGATTCGGTGAATATTGGCTGGCAGGTTGTCATCTTTGCCGCACTCGCCGGCTTTGGGGCCGCCGCCATCTTCGGCTTGGGCCCGGCGTTTCGCGCTTCAGGGGCCGACGTGATGCAAATCCTGCGCGCCAGCGGCCGCACTGCCGGCTTGGGCGGCGGATTGCTGCGCAGCGGCGTGGTGGTGGCGGAAGTGGCGCTCTCGTTCGTTCTGCTGGTGGGCTCGGGACTGATGATCCGCAGCTTCATGGCCTTGCAGCGCATCAACCCCGGGTTCGATCCGCACGGGCTGCTGACTTTCAATCTGACGGGTAACCGCGGCGGGAACCAACCACAAGAGCGCGCCGCCTTCATCCGCCAGATCGCCGAGAGCCTGCGCGCGCTCCCCGGAATCGAGAGCGTCACGGCCAGCAGCAGTCTGCCGCTCTCCGCCGGCTTTAGCCCCATCCGCTGGGGGACCGCGCCCGCGCTTTCCGACCCCAGCAAGTTTCAAGCGGTCGATTTTCAAGTGGTGCTGCCCGGATATTTCGAGACCATGCGCACGCCGCTGCTCGAAGGCCGGACGTTTACCGACGCCGACAATGCGCCCGGACGCAACCTGGTGGTGGTGGACCAGTTCCTCGCCGCCAAAGCCTACCCGATGGAATCGGCGGTGGGCAAACGCATGCTGGTCCGGTTGGGGAAACCGGAACCGGAGTGGGTCGAAATTATTGGCGTGGTAGCGCACCAGCGCGCTACGTCGCTGGCCGATCCGGGACGCGAGCAACTCTACCTTACGGACGGGTACATTACCTTCGGCGTGGTGAGGCAATGGGCGCTGCGAACCGCCGCCGATCCGGGTCGCTATGCTCGCGCCGCCCGCCAGGCCGTGGCTAAGATCGATCCGCACCTGCTCTTCACCGAGGTGTATCCGATGCAACATTACATGCTGGAATCGCAGGCCTCGACCCGTTTTTCGCTGCTGCTGATCGGCGTGTTCGCCGCCATCGCGGCGCTGCTGGCGGCGGTGGGATTGTACGGCGTGCTGGCGACCCTGGTGCGCCAGCGCAGGGCGGAAATCGGCGTCCGCGTGGCTTTAGGCGCGGCGCCCGCCAGCATCTTCAGCCTGGTGGTGGGCCACGGATTCCGCCTGGCCGTCATGGGCATTGCCGCCGGTTTAGCGGCTGCGCTGTTCCTGACGCGCGCCTTGGCCTCACTGCTCGTGGGCGTGACGCCGACCGATCCGGTCACCTTCGCGGCTATGATTGCGGTCTTCCTGCTGATTGCTACGCTGGCATCGTGGATTCCGGCGCGGCGCGCGGCAGGTATGGACCCCTCGGTGGCGCTACGGGGCGAGTAGCGGCTGCGCACAGGGCGTTAACTTAAGTCAGCACCACTGCCCCAACCAAATACGGCGTAGCGCCCCCCGGCGCCGTGCTCGATAATCGTAAGAGCATGCTTAGCTTCACGCTTCCTCCGCCGGCCATCGCCGCGCTGCTGCTCGCGCTGGTTATCGCCGCCGCGGCTTACGACATACCTTACCGCCGCGTTCCCAACTGGCTCACCGCCGCCGGCGTGCTGTTGGGCCTGGCCATGAACTCGTTTCTCTACGGCTGGCCGGGGCTGCGAGCGTCGCTGACCGGCTTCGCCTTGGGCTTCGGCGCCTACTTCATTCTTTACTCGCTGCGCGCTATGGGCGCGGGAGACGTCAAACTGATGGCCGCCATCGGCGCCATCGTAGGTTGGCAGGATTGGTTCGGCATCTTCATCGTGACCGCTATCGTCGGCGGTTTCGCCTCCATGGCGCTGATGGCGATGCGCGGGCGCGTCAAGAAGACCCTGTGGAACGTGGGATTCGTGCTCACCGAAATGAAGAGCGGACGCGCGGCGTATCTCTCCAATGAGGAGCTCGACGTCCGCAGCGGCAAGGCGATCGGGCTGCCGCACGCCGCCGTAATCGCCGCCGGAACGCTGGTGTTCCTCGGCTTGAGCATACACTTCGCCGGTTGAACAAACTGTGGGGCGGACCCCCTGGTCCGCGGCCGACCCCCCGGTCGGCCTCTCAGGGATCACATCGGACTGATTTCGCCGGGCGAACAGCGGGTCCGGGGGGACCCGCGCGGACCAGGGGGTCCGCCCAGGGGTCCGCCCTACTACGTCTTTCCTGCATCCCGCCGCCGCCGGCCCGCGTAATACCTGTATGCGTTTCCGTGGGGCCGCATTGTGTCTGATCGCCGCCGTCTGTCTGGCGCAGGATTTCCGCACCGAAGTCCATCTGGTCAATGTAGGATTCTCGGTCCGTGACGCCGGCGGCCAGTTCGTCACCACTCTGGCGCAGAACGATTTCGAAGTCTTCGAAGACGGCGCGCCGCAGAAAATCGCCTTCTTCGCCCGCAGCGCCGACGTGCCCCTGGACCTCGGACTGATCGCCGATTTCAGCGGCAGCCAGGAAGAATTCGTCAAGCCGCACCACAAGGATCTCGATACTTTCCTGAAGAAAGTGCTCACGCCGCGCGACCGCGCGTTCCTGGTCTGCTTCGGCAACCACATCCGGCTGGCGCAGGATTACACCGCGTCGCCCGGCGAGCTGATCGATGGGCTGCACTACTACGAAAAAGGCAGTTACGATTTCCCCGAGCTGGGTCCGCGCGAGCGTCGCACTCTGGGCACGGCATTTTACGACGCCATCTTCTATGCCATCGAGCATTCCGTCGAGCGCTCCGTCGAGCAGGGCCTGGCGGCCTCCGAGCACACTCGCAAGGCGCTGGTGATCTTCAGCGACGGCGAAGATAATTCCAGCGGCCATCACATGATGGAAGCCATCGAAGCCGCGCAATCGAACGATGTGCTGCTGTTTCCCATTCGCTACACGGAAACGCTGAAGGGCGGCCCCATTGCGCGCAACCGCTATGGCGCCATGGTGATGTCCCGCATCGCCAAAGAGACCGGCGGCGCGGATTTCAACGCGCGCGAGAAAGGCCTGGCGTCCGATTTCGAACAGATCGGCGAACAGTTGCGCTCGTCTTACCAGATTGCGTATCACTCCACCAATCCGCAGAGCGACGAGAGTTTCCGCAAAGTCCAGATCCGCGTCAAGCAGGCGGGTTATACGGTTCGGGCGAAAACCGGCTACTATGCAAAGTAGGCCGCGGATTGTCAACAAACCGTGGCAGTGAACGTGCTAATTAAGGAAGAGGAGATCCCAGCAAAAATGCAACCATCGCCTCTTTCACAGGCGCCGCTTTCGCCAGACGAGCTGCAGAAAATCGACGCCTACTGGCGCGCTGCGAATTATCTCTCGGTCGGGGAGATCTATCTGTATGACAACCCATTGCTCACTGAGCCTCTCAAGCTGGAACACATCAAGCCGCGCCTGCTGGGCCATTGGGGCACCACGCCCGGCCTGAACTTCATCTACGCGCATTGCAACCGCATCATCAAGAAGTACGACCTCGACATGATCTACGTTTGCGGGCCGGGCCACGGCGGTCCGGGGATGGTGGCGAACACCTACCTGGAAGGCACGTACAGCGAGATTTACCCCAACATTTGCCAGAACGTCGAGGGCATGAAGCGCCTTTTCACCCAGTTCTCCTTCCCCGGCGGCATTCCCAGCCACGCCGCGCCGGAGACGCCCGGTTCCATCCACGAGGGCGGCGAGCTTGGCTATGCGCTGCTGCACGCCTACGGCGCGGCGTTCGACAATCCAGATCTGGTGGTCTGCTGCGTGATCGGCGACGGCGAGGCGGAGACCGGCGCGCTGGCCACGTCGTGGCATTCGAACAAGTTTCTCAACCCCGCGCGCGACGGCGCCGTGATCCCCGTGCTACATCTCAACGGGTATAAGATTGCCAACCCCACCGTGCTGGCGCGCATCCCGGAAGCGGAGTTGACCGATCTGCTCACCGGCTACGGGTATAAGCCCTATTACGTCGAAGGCCACGACCCGGAGCCGATGCACCAGAAGATGGCGGCGACGCTCGATGCGGTGGTGGCCGAAATCCACGCCATTCAAAAGCGCGCGCGCGATGAGGGCGATCTCTCGCGCCCCCGCTGGCCCATGATCGTGCTGCGCAGCCTCAAAGGATGGACCGGCCCGAAGATAGTGGATGGCAAGCAGATCGAGGGAACCTTCCGCGCACACCAGGTGCCGGTCACCGATTTCCAAACGCATCCCGATCACATACGGATCCTCGAAGATTGGATGCGCAGCTATCGCGCCGAAGAGTTATTCGACGATACCGGCAAGTTCATCGCCGAGCTGGCCGCGCTGGCGCCATGCGGCGCCCGGCGCATGGGCGCCAATCCACATGCCAACGGCGGTCTGTTGCTGAAAGACCTGGAAATGCCGGATTTCCGCCGCTATGCCGTGGATGTTCCCAAGCCGGGATCGGTAACCGGGGAGGCTACCCGCGTGCTCGGCGGCTTCCTGCGCGATGTGATGAAGAGGAATGAAGGCGCGCGCAATTTCCGCGTGGTGGGCCCGGATGAAACCGCCTCAAACCGCCTGGACGCGCTGTTTGAAGTGACGGACCGCGAATGGATGGCCGCCGTCGAACCCAACGACGAACACGAGGCGCCCGGCGGCCGCGTGATGGAAGTGCTGAGCGAGCACATGTGCCAGGGGTGGCTGGAAGGCTACCTGCTCACCGGCCGCCATGGATTCTTTTCATGCTACGAGGGCTTCATCCACATCATCGATTCGATGTTCAATCAACACGCCAAATGGCTGAAAGTGACGCGCCATTTGCCGTGGCGGCGTCCGATTGCCTCGCTCAATTATCTGCTCACCTCGCACGTCTGGCGCCAGGACCACAACGGCTTCAGCCACCAGGACCCGGGCTTTATCGATCACGTAGTCAACAAGAAGGCCGACACGGTGCGAGTCTATCTGCCGCCCGACGCCAACTGCCTGCTCTCGGTGGCCGATCACTGCCTGCGTAGCCGGCACTACGTGAACGTGATTGTGTGCGGCAAGCAGCCGTCGCCGCAGTGGCTCGATATGGACGCGGCTGTGAGGCATTGCACCGAAGGCATCGGCATCTGGGATTGGGCCGGCAACACTCAGGGCGGCGAACCCGACGTGGTGATGGGTTGCTGCGGCGACGTGCCCACGCTGGAAACGCTGGCGGCCGTCGATTTCCTGCGCGGGGCTTTTCCGGACCTGAAGATTCGTGTGGTCAACGTGGTCGACCTGATGACGCTGCAGCCTTCCAGCGAACATCCCCACGGGCTCAGCGACGACGCGTTCGACGCGCTTTTCACAAAGGATAAGCCCATCGTCTTCGCCTTCCACGGATACCCGTGGCTAATCCACCGCCTCGCTTACCGCCGCCACAACCACGACAATTTGCACGTGCGCGGGTATAAGGAAGAGGGGACCACCACGACGCCGTTCGACATGACGGTGCTCAACGAGATCGACCGTCTGCACCTTGCCCTGGACGTGATTCATCGCGTGCCCAAGCTGCAGAATGTCGCGGATAGTCAGAAGATGTTTCTGCGCAACCGGCTGATCGACCACAAGCTGTATATCGCCGAGCATGGTGACGATATGCCGGAAATTCGCGATTGGAAGTGGCCGGGATAACTAGTATTGCGTTTCATTAAAACATATCCAATTAAATTGGACGCCGAAGTTCAGTACTGCCTTCTTGTCCGCCAGGCGGGACGAGCGTCCGAAGTTGGTTGCCAGCCCACACAGAAGGTGTCTTGGGCCGCCGATGAACGCGGATAAACGCTGATAAATAAAGCATAATTCTTATCGGCGTTCATCGGCGTTTATCGGCGGCCAATGCCTCTTTTCGATTTTTGGTCTCTGCCTTCCCGTGTGAATGATGCTCGCATCACAAAAACAAAGCATTATGGAAATGTTTTATCGAAACGTTATACTGGGAATCCACAAGACGGTCATAGTCCGCATGAGTGCCGATCCAAACCCATGTCATTGTGTCGGCGGTCAACCTGCCCAGCGCGCGATGGTGATCTCCGACGCGAACGCTGAAGCGATCCCGGCTGCCCTGCAAACGGCGGAAATGGAGTGAAGGATGATGCGGGTCCCGGCGCCACAACTCATAATTCTTGATAGCCAGCTTTTGAATGTCCGGAGACAAAGCGTAGAAGAGATCCCAAAACCGCCTGGTGGCGACGGAGTTCACTTCCCGGACGGCCACTCACGAAGGAGCCTCTTCGCGGATTCGCTCTCGGCTTCTTCAAACAGGAAATCGAGCTTGCCTGCGGAGGAGTCGCGGTCCATCTGCTCATCCCAGCGCTTACCTTCGCGCACACGCAACCATTGGATTATGCGCTGGTATTCTGCCGGCGACAACCCGTCTATGGCGGCCTCGATTTCCTCAACCCGGTCCATAGCCGAAGTCTAGCACCATAGGCACTCAGCAGTCAGATCGCCTCATGGGGGGCTCGCGGTCGTCGGATCTTACGCATCAGCCGGCGTCCGATCGCCTCGCTCAACTATCTGCTCACGTGGCACGGGCTGGCCCGCTATTTGCGTGGAGGAGAAGCGGATTATTCCTTGCGCAGTCAACAGTTACAAGGCAAATATTGATGTAATTCTTGATCGCTGGCTAAATCGAGTTACGCCGCTGGGCGCCAGCGATCACTGTGTCAGCATCAGTCATACTCCACACTCACGAGAAATAGTCCCTTGGCCGGCGCGGTGGATCCGCAGCGGCCGGGCAGCGCTGTCACATCCGCAATGTTGCCTCTGCCGGCTTCGATCAACGTCCCCACCAGGTTCCTCACCATGTGCTTCAGGAATCCACTGCCACGTACCTGGTATATCAGCCTTTCGGCATCGCGGCGCAAGGTGGATGCAAAGACGGTCCGCACCTTCGATTTGACTTCGGCCTCGCCGCTCTTCGCATCGCTCGGGACGTCGCTCTTGTCAGACGCCGCGTACGCCGTAAAGTCGTGTTCGCCGGCAAAAGCCTGCGCCATTTGTTGCATCCTATCCTCATCCAACGGATAAGGATAGTGGTACACGTAAGGCCACTCGAAAGGACTGCAAGTTTCACCGCGTAAGATGCGGTATTCATAGGTCTTAGCCTTTGCGTGGAAGCGCGGATGAAAATCCGCATGAACCTCTTCGGCGGAGAGTACCCGAATCGCCGGCGGCAATAGCCGGTTCATCGCCCGGCGAAGATTGAGTAACGGGATCGGGTTCTCGAGGCTGAACGCCGCCACCTGTTGCAGCGCGTGGACCCCCGCGTCGGTCCTCCCCGACCCCGCCACCTGCACCGGCCGCCCTTCCATTCCGCCGACAATCTCTTCAAGTGTTCCTTGAATAGTGGGCAGGCCCGGCTGTACCTGCCAGCCGTGAAACCCGCCGCCCTCGTAAGCCAGAGTGATCTTGATGCGGCGCAGCGCCATACCTTGGAACGTCAGGCCGGCCGCGACCCGGGCTTCACCACCGGTATTCCCAGCGCGCACATGGGGCACTGGTCCGGATAGTGCGCGGCCACCTGCAAGGTCGCCAGCGCCACCCGCGGCACGCCCACGCTGGCATGCCCGCCGCTGCGGTCGATGATCGAACCCGCCGCCAGCACCTTCGCGCCGGCCGCGGTCAGGACCTCGATCACGTCCAGCGTGCTGCCGCCGGTAGTGATTACGTCCTCAACCACCAGGGCCGTCTCTCCTGGCGACACGGTGAAGCCGCGCCGCAACGCCATCGCCTTGGTGCTCGCGTCGCGCTCGGTGAAGACGAACCGGGCGCCCAGCGCGCGCGCCACTTCGTGACCGATGATCAACCCGCCCAGCGCCGGCGCCGCCACCAACTTCACGCCGGCGGGCGCATATTGGCGCAATTCCTCCGCCAGCAGCCGCCCCAGTTTCTCCGCCGCCTCCGGATGCTGCAACACCAGCGCGCACTGCAAATACTCGGCGCTGTGCAGGCCGCTGGTGAGCCGGAAATGGCCTTGCAAGTAGGCTCCGGTGGACTTGAAGATTTCGAGGATCGACTCGGCTTGCGACGTCATCGTCGCCTATTATAGCGTTGCGCCAACGCCAAGCCTTCCATTGACAGCGTCACGCTGATGCTCCGCGCCGGTCCTTTCATTTTACTTATCGATACTGTGTTGGCGTAGCTGTTCGTCAGTTTTGCCTTCGGACCGCCCTTGGCGACTCCCAGATCGTATGCTGTTACATAGTAGCCATCGCGGTGGACTACCAGATGGAAGCGCTCCGCCAGCAGCGCCTTCAGCATCAATCGCTGCTCTTCCTCCGTGGTGCTTGGAGGCTTGGCGGCAATTACATCAATCGCCTCCGAGACGATCCAATCGGGTCCCATCACTCTCGGCGGGATTATGTGATAGGCCAAAGCGAGCAGAAACCTTACAGTGCAATAAAGGCATTCGAATCGGTCGGGGTAATCGACGATATGCGAACTGGCAGCCGTGCTGGAAAGTTTGACGGATGCCGATTCGAATGTCTGGCCGAAAGCGGCGAACGAGAGCGAGATGAGGATGGCCAGTCTGCGCATGGTCTAACCTCTTGACGACGGTTCGCCTTCTGCTGTGCAGGATAATTCTCCCGATGAGAGCCGTTCGATTCGCAGGCACGTGCCGGAAATCCCTTGGGAAGTTGGAAGAAGCCGTTCGCGGGCAGCCGGAACATCCTGAACAGAGCTGCCTTTTTCTCAAGCGCGATACTCAAAACGTGATCGCCGCAACAGCGGCACAGGCGAAATTAACGGCATTGATCCTCCATGACGGCGTAGCGTCGAGGTTTCGGACTTCGGTGGTGTTGCCGCCGGCGGGCCTCCCGGTGCGGCTTCCTCTGCTAGTCGCTACTCTGGTTGTGAGGCCGCGTTCAATGTCACTGATCGGGAACGAGAACACACAGGCAAAAGACGCGTGGAATAGAAACGCGGAATTCTGGGACGAGCGCATGGGGGAAGGAAACGATTTCTTCAACATCCTTCTCTGGCCAGCCGTCGAGAGGCTTCTTAAACCACAGCCGGACGAGCGACTCCTGGATGTAGCCTGTGGAAATGGCCTGACATCTCGCCGCCTGGCAACCGCAAAGGCCAGAGTAACCGCTATTGATGTTTCAACCGCGATGATCGCGATTGCGGCAGGTCATCCCGGCCAGTTCACAATCGACTACCGAGTGGTCGACGCGACGGATCGCGAAGCTCTATTGGGCCTTGGGACCGACGGGTTTTATGGCGCTCTATGCAATATGGCCCTGATGGATATGGCCGAAATCGAACCGCTGATGAGTGCCTTAGCCGTGTTGTTGAAGCCTGGCGGACGGTTCGTATTCTCTGTTCTTCACCCCTGCTTCAACAATCCCGCGACCGTCCAAATGGGCGAATTGGAAGACCGGAATGGCGCCATTGCCACTACCTACTCCGTAAAGATCGCGCGCTACAAGACGCCCTTTACGCAGGTCGGGCTCGCGATGCACGGCCAACCCGTCCCGCACCCCTACTTTCATCGACCTCTCGGCTTGTTGCTGGCGCCGGCGCTGAGTGCCGGCTTGGTGCTCGACGGCTTCGAGGAACAGGCCTTCCCTCCCGACAACTCTGGTGGCGCAACACCATTGTCGTGGAATGGCCGCTTCAGTGAGATTCCAGCGGCGCTCATTATTCGGCTACGGCGCACCATGTGAATTTCGCTCGTTTGGTTGGACCGATCCCGAGTAACGGCCTTTGGCTACGTACCTGGCGAGCTTCGCCTCTGTCGACCAGTCCGGGCGTGGTCGACCTGCTCGGCAGTATTCGCCCTTGCGCCCACTACCAAGGGATCGCCGCTCATCCCTGCCGCCGTCAGGCATTTTGAGACTGGCCGGTAACCCCAGTCCCGTAGGGCTGAAATGTTGGGTCACGCGTCCCAAAAATAAAGTCGCCCTTTCCTTTCAACCACATACCGGCGTTCCTCCCTTGCAGCCCCATGTCGCCATGCTCTGCTGGGAATTGAGGTACTACCAATGTTTGACAAAGAGAAGGCAATGGCCGAGGCCATGCCCGCAGCCGCGTAATTCAGCAGGGCGCAGCAGACGAAACCGTCTGCCCACCCCCGAAAACACAGCGCCGTAGTAGGGCGAACCCCCCGGTCCGCGCGCGACCCCCTGGTCGCGCTCCGGCGCCACCGGAAAGACGATATTCCGCGGCCCGGCCCAGCCGTTCCCACCAGTTCTTTGACAATTGAATATAAATCGACCCCACTCACCGCATCCGAACCAATATCCGAACCAATTTGGCTCGCGCTGGCGTGAATGCGACATGTTAAACCGCGTTCTGAGCCCAGGCCCCCAAAACGGCTAAGCACCCTCGCCGATACGATTCCGTCCGGCGCTCTCCGTCCTTGCTACGATAGGCAAGACATGTGACCGTCGAGACCTCCGTCGGGTCTCCCATCTCAACAACCATTCTTGATTTTGTGCTTCCGTGTGGGAGTTTATTCCCGTCACGGGGACAGGAGGATGCATTGAAAGACATCAAGCGAACGCTCATGATCGCCGGCATGACGGCGTCATCTCTCGGTCTCTTGTTTCAGATAACTGCCAGGACAAGTCCGGCGCAACCGAACGAAGCGGCTCTGATTGCCAAAGCCAAAGGCATTCACGACCGTGTCCTCAAGCTCGACACTCACAACGACATCGAGCCCGCGAACTTCACGGCGGATTGCAACTACACCATGCGCCTCACCACGCAGGTCAATCTGCCGAAAATGGTCGAAGGCGGCATGGATGTCTCGTTCATGATCGTTTACGTCGGCCAGGGTCCGCTGACGCCCGAAGGTTTTGACAACGCATATCGGCAGGCGGTCGCGAAGTTCGACGCCGTCCATCGCCTGACGGAAAAAATCGCACCCGACCAGATCGGCTTGGCATTGACGCCCGCCGACGTCCTCGCATTGCATAAAAAGAACCTTCGAATCGCCGTCATCGGTGTGGAGAACGGATATCCCATTGGGACCGATCTGAAAAAAGTGGACGAGTTCTACGACCGGGGCGGGCGATACATGTCTCTGGCCCACAATGGCAACAGCCAACTGGCCGATTCGAATACGGGAGAAACCCAGGGCTATCTCTACAACAATGGACTCTCGCCGCTCGGCCGCGAAGTCATCGCCGAGATGAATCGCGTGGGGATGATGGTCGATCTGTCGCATCCTTCGAAAGGCGCAAACATGGAAGCCATGCGGCTTTCTCAGGCTCCCGTAATTGCGTCGCATTCCGGGGTGCGCGCGCTCGCCAATGTCAGCCGGAATATGGACGACGAGCAGTTGCTGGCGCTTAAGAAAAACGGCGGCGTGATTCAGGTGGTAGGGTTCGCATCTTATGTCAAAACGGATTCGCCGGAACGCATCGATGCCCTGGCGAAGCTGCGTGACGAGTTCGGCGTCGCACAGGCCGGCGGACGCGGCGCTGGCGGCGGAGGTCGTGGGCGCGGCGGCGCCGGCCGGGGTTCCGGAGACGGAGCCGGGGCGAATTCGGCGCGGACATGTCCCGTGGAGAGCGCCAGCGGGCCTGCCGCGCAGGGTCGCGGGGCAAGGGGCGGCGCCGGCCGGGGGCGAGGAAATGCGGGTCTCGATGCCCTTTCACCCGAACTGCGCGCGGAATACGACAAGCGGCTGGCTGAGATTGACGCAAAGTTCCCGCCTGCGAGCCGGGCCAACGTGAAGGACTTCGTGAATCACATCGACTACGCGGTGAAGCTCATTGGAATCGATCACGTCGGAATTTCGTCGGACTTCGATGGCGGCGGCGGGATTGACGGCTGGAACAGCGCGGCGGAAGCATTCAACGTCACGCTGGAACTGGTTCGGCGCGGCTACACGGAAGAGCACATCGGAAAGCTGTGGAGCGGCAATCTGCTTCGAGTTTGGGGAGAAGTAGAGAAGGTCTCCCAACAACTGCGAAAAAAACAGGGTTGAGTGCTCGATGAACCACTCGCACGCCGTGACGCTCATCAGGCGTCATCGGAACCCGCAACGCGCCTACGAGGTCCAAGACATCCAAATCTAAGGAGGGCCAAAATGACTCAACTCCGAACGTTGTTTTTCTTACTCTGTTCTTGCGCGGCGGTCGCCCAGGAGCAGCCGATCGTTCTGCGCGCCGGCACGGTTCTCGATGGGAAAGGCGGCGTGCGGCACAACGTCGCCATCGTGGTGCAGAACGGAAAAATCCAGAAGATCGACGCGGCCGGTGGAACCGGTTACGATCTGCGCAATCTGACGGTGCTGCCGGGCTTGATCGATACGCACGTCCACATCGCCTGGCATTTCGGCCCGGATGGGCGATACCAGCCGCGCGATAATTCGGAGGTCACCGCCCTCGGGTACACGCTGGAAAACGCCTACGTCACGCTCATGGCTGGATTCACCACCGTGCAGAGCGTCGGCAGCCCCATAGACGGCCCGGCGCGCGACGCGATCAATCGAGGCGTGCTGCCGGGGCCGCGAATCCTCACGGCGCTTCGGCCGCTGAGCAGTCCGCAGCTCACGCCCGACCAAATCCACGAATATATCCGCAAAGTCGCTGCCGACGGCGCCGACCTGATCAAGATATTTGCGTCCAAGAGCATGCGCGACGGCGGCGGGCGCACGCTCAGCCGCGAGCAGATCGAAAACGCCTGCGCGGAGGCGAAGGCGCATGGCTTGCGGACGCTGGTGCATGTTTACGACGCCGAGACCATCCGCGATGTCTCGGAAGCGGGCTGCACTACCGTGGAACACGGAACGCTGGTCACCGACGAAGTGCTGCGGCTGCTGGCCGCGCGCGGCACGTATTTCGACCCCACGATCGGCCTGGTGACCGAGAACTATCTCGCCAACAAGAGCCGGTACCTGGGCATCGGCAACTACAACGAGGAGGGTTTCGCTTCGATGCAGAAGAACCTTCCGGTGGGGCTGGCGATGTTCAAACGGGCCCTTGCGACCAGGAATCTGAAGATTGTCTACGGAACCGACGCCGTTGCCGGCGCGCACGGCCGCAACATCGAAGGACTGGTGTATCGGGTGCAGGCGGGCGGCCAGGATCCGGGCGCGGCGATCGTTTCCGCAACGTCGCTCGCCGCGGAATCGCTGAACCTGGGCGATAAAATCGGCGCGATCGCGCCCGGCATGGAGGCCGATATCATCGCCGTCGAAGGCGACCCGCTGAAAGACATCACGTCGCTGCGCCGCGTACTCTTCGTGATGAAAGGCGGCAAGATTTACAAAGGGACGCCGGCCGGCGAAAAATCCCATTAAATTAGACTCGGGTACTTACCCGTCTTCGGGCAACGCAATGTGAATCTGGCCGTATACGGCAAGTACGTACGGTTGGTGTGGGAGGACGGGCCGCGAGGCCCCTCCTACCTGATTCAACTTCACTCGCTCAATGTCCGTTAACACTCATTATTTCAGTTACGGCGATCTACTCTCATACCTTCAATGACTTACTCACTCGCAATCTCCGCGGCCCAGCTTTGGCCGGAACCCAGACCTCGAAATTCCAAACGAACCTAATCCCATTTTCGGACACTCAAAGGTACAACGGCGCGGCCTACGGTCTCGACAGGATGGTAGTCCGTGCCAATGCCGGGCAACATATACGTTAAAGGAGGACCCATGATGTTGAAGAGTACCGTCACTGGCCTTGGCTGCGTTCTCGTATTATCGCTTCCAGCGCTGGCGCAGACCAAAGCGGCGAATAACGCGGACAGAGCGTTCATCGGGATGGCCGCCGTAGCGGATATGACGGAAGCGCACATCGGCCAGATGGCGGAGAACCAAGCGTCTGAAAGTCAGGTTAAGGACCTTGCGCAAAAGCTGATTCACGATCACACAGACGCATACCAGCAGTTGGCCGCCGTAGCCGTCAAGAACGGCGACTCC
>JBEKNN010000100.1:0-29899 GCA_049522755.1 Bryobacteraceae bacterium
CCTCGCAGATTTCGCGGAAGCCCTTGATGCTGTCTTCCAGCTTGACGTACTTGCCGGGAATGCCGGTGAACTGCTCGGCTACATGGAACGGCTGGGACAGGAATTTCTGAATCTTGCGAGCGCGCGAAACGGCGATTTTGTCTTCGTCGGAAAGCTCGTCGATGCCGAGAATGGCGATGATATCCTGCAGGTCTTTGTAGCGCTGCAAGACGTTTTTCACAAGCTGGGCGGTATCGTAATGATCGTTGCCGATGATGCGCGCATCGAGAATGCGCGAAGTGGAAGCCAGCGGATCGACCGCGGGGTAGATGCCTAACGAGGCGATGTCGCGCGACAGATTAGTGGTGGCGTCCAGGTGCGCGAAGGCGGTGGCGGGAGCGGGGTCGGTGTAATCGTCGGCGGGCACGTAAATGGCCTGCACGGAGGTGATGGAACCTTTGTTAGTCGACGTGATGCGCTCCTGCAGCTCGCCCATCTCGCTCGCCAGGTTGGGCTGGTAGCCTACCGCGGACGGCATGCGGCCCAGCAGCGCGGATACTTCCGAGCCGGCCTGCGTGAAGCGGAAAATGTTGTCGATGAAGAGCAGCACATCCTGCCCTTCTTCGTCGCGGAAATACTCGGCCACGGTCAGGCCGGTGAGGCCCACGCGCAGGCGGGCTCCGGGCGGCTCGGTCATCTGGCCGTAGATCAGGGCGCACTTGGATTTCTTGTAATCGTGCGGATCGATCACGCCGCTTTCCTGCATTTCGAGCCACAGGTCGTTGCCTTCGCGGGTGCGCTCGCCTACGCCGGCGAAGACGGAAACGCCGCCGTGCTTGGTGGCGATGTTGTTGATCAGCTCCATGATGATGACGGTCTTGCCCACGCCCGCGCCGCCGAACAGGCCGATTTTGCCGCCGCGGAGGTAGGGCTCAAGCAGGTCGATCACCTTGATGCCGGTCTCGAACATTTCGAGGCGCGTGGACTGCTCTTCAAACGAAGGCGCCTCGCGATGGATGGGATAAAACTTCTTGGCGTTGACCGGGCCCATCTTGTCGACGGGCTGGCCGATGACGTTGAGCACGCGACCCAGCGTTTCGGGCCCGACCGGCACTTCCACCGGATGGCCCAGGCTCTCCGCCTTCATGCCGCGGACCAGGCCCTCGGTGGGCTGCAGGGCGATGGTGCGCACGCGGCCTTCGCCGATGTGCTGCTGCGCCTCGCAAATGATGTCGATGGGCTCGGGCACGTCGAATCCCTCGCTGGTGACGCGGATGGCGGTGTGGACCAGGGGAATATGGCCCTCGGGAAATTCGCAGTCGACGGCGGGTCCGGAGACCTGGACTACTTTGCCCAATACTACTTCTACACTGGTGGTTGCCATAAGATTCCTTTTATTCCGCGGCTGCGGCGCCGCTCACCACTTCGATGATTTCCTTGGTGATGCTGGCCTGGCGCACGCGGTTCATATTCAAAGTCAGGGTATCGATAACGTCGCCGGCGTTGGAAGTGGCTGCGTCCATCGCGGTCATGCGCGCGGCGTGCTCGGCCGCGGTGGATTCGAGCAAGGCGCGGTAGATTTCCATCTCGACGTAGCGGGGCAGCAGCGCTTCGAGCATCACGCCCGGGGGCTGCTCAAAAATGTAATCGACGGCGGCCTGCTCGGGCTTCATTTCCACCGGCAGCACGCGGGAAAGGGTGACCCTTTGCGTCATGATGCTTTTGAATTCGTTGTAGAGCAGGTAGACCGCGTCGATCTCTTCGTTGCGGAACATCTCCATGGCGCGCCGGGCGATGACCGCGGTCTCTTCGTACCGGGGCTTGGCGGCTAAACCGATCTGGTCGCCGGAAATTTTGGCGCTGCGCTTGCGGAAGAAATCGCGCCCCTTGCGGCCGACTAATTCGAGCGTCATTTCGGCGCCGCCATGCTCGGCGGGGAAGCGCACCGCGGCCTTGATGAGGTTGGTGTTGAACGCGCCGGCGAGGCCCTTATCGGCCGAGACCAATATCAGCAGCGCATGCCTTTCGGGGCGCTGCGCCAGTAAGGTATTGGCGGCCACACGGTCGTCGCCCGCGCCCGCGGCGGCCACGTTGGCGATTACTTTGCGCAGCGCCGCAGCGTACGGGCGCGCGGCGATGACGCGATCCTGCGCGCGGCGCAGCTTGGCGGCCGAGACCATTTTCATGGCCTTGGTGATCTGCTGCGTATTCTTCACCGAGCGGATGCGCCGCCGGATATCGATCAGACTAGGCATGCACGGCTACCGGCTGCTGCTCCGCCACAAAGCGGGTTCTGAACTCCCTGATGGAATCGCTGAGTTTGGTGCGCAGACCATCGTCGAGAGCCTTCTTGTTGCGGATCTCTTCGAAGATGGTGGGATGCGCGCTCTCCAAGAACCGGTAAAACTCCTCTTCGAACTTGCGGCACTGTTCGATGGGAAGTTCGTCGAGGAAACCCATCGTGCCGGCGTAGATTATGGCGATCTGCTTCTCGAGCGGCAGGGGCGAATACTGCTTCTGCTTGAGAATCTCAGTGAGGTGCTTGCCGCGGTTCAACTGTTGCTGCGACGCCTTGTCGAGATCGGACCCGAACTGCGCGAAGGCCGCCAGCGCGCGATACTGCGCCAGATCGAGACGCAAGCTGCCGGCGATCTGCTTCATGGCCTTGGTCTGCGCGTTGCCGCCCACGCGGCTGACGGAGATGCCGACGTTGATGGCGGGGCGCTGGCCGGAATTGAACAGGTCGGCTTCGAGGAAAATCTGACCGTCGGTGATGGAGATGACGTTGGTGGGAATATACGCCGAGACGTCGCCCGCCTGGGTTTCGATGAAGGGCAGCGCGGTGAGCGAGCCGCCGCCGTTTTCCTTGTTCAACTTTGCGGCGCGCTCAAGCAAGCGGCTGTGGAGATAGAACACGTCGCCGGGAAACGCCTCGCGCCCCGGCGGACGGCGCAACAGCAGCGAAATTTCGCGATAGGCCGCGGCGTGCTTCGAAAGATCGTCGTAAACGCACAGCACATGGCCGCCCTTGTCGCGGAAATATTCGCCGATGGCGCAGCCGGCAAACGGGGCGAGATATTGCATGGGCGCGGGGTCGGACGCCGATGCCGAAACGACGATGGTGTAATCCATGGCGCCGGCGTCTTCGAGCGTCTTCACCACCTGCGCGACGGTGGAGCGCTTCTGCCCGATGGCGACATAGATGCAGATCATGTCGCCGCCCTTCTGATTGATGATGGTGTCGATGGCGATGGCGGTCTTGCCGGTCTGGCGGTCGCCGATGATGAGCTCGCGCTGGCCGCGGCCGATGGGGATCATGGCGTCCACGGCCTTGATGCCGGTCATCATGGGCTCTTTCACGGGCTGGCGATCGACCACGCCGGGCGCCAGGCGTTCGATGGGGTTGGAGCCGGCGGCATGAATTGCGCCCTTGCCGTCGATGGGCACGCCGAGCGCATTCACGACGCGGCCGATCATGGCTTCGCCGACCGGCACCGACATGATGCGGCCAGTGCGCTTGACCTGGTCGCCTTCCTGAATGGTGGTATAGTCGCCGAGCAGCACCGAACCCACCTGGTCTTCTTCCAGGTTCATGGCGATGCCCGCGACGTCGTGCGGGAACTCGATCAACTCGCCCGCCATAACCTTTTCGAGACCGTGCACGCGCGCGATACCGTCACCCACGGATATCACCGAGCCGGTTTCGGAAACGTCGATCGCCTGCTCGTAGTGTTCGATCTCCTGACGCAGAATACTGGTGATTTCGTCCGCTCGAATTTGAGCCATAAATTTTCCCTTTAAACCCCGACAGGCCAAGGGCCTGTCCCACACCCGTTACTTTAAAACCTGACAGGCCAGGGGGCCTGTGTCCTACATCTTGACAGGCCAAGGGCCTGTCCCACATCTCACCCGACAGGCCGGGAGGCCTGTCCTACACGGCCGCGCTCAACCGCCGGCCAAGCGATTCGAGCGACCCGCGCACCGAACCGTCGTACACCGTGGAACCGACCTTCGCCACCACCCCGCCGATGAGCGATTCATCCACCGACCAAGCCGAACGGATGCGCTTGCCCGAGAGTTTTTCGAGCTCGGCGCCGATTTGCGCGCGTTGCGCATCGCCGAGCGCGCGCGCGGATGCGATCTCCGCGCGAATATAGCCTGCGCGCTCATCCAGCACGATTTCGAAAGTGTGGAGAATCTCCGCCAGTAAAGTGATGCGGCGGTGGCCGATGAGCACCAGCAGGAAATTGCGCGAGATGCGCGAAAGCTCGAGAAGATCGGCGAGACGGCCGACCACCGCCTTCTTGCGGCTGCCGGCGATGGCGGGCGTATGCAGCACCTCGCGCAAATCGTGCGATTGCGCAAGGACGGCTTCGAAGGCGCGCAACTCCCTTACGGCATCCTGCGGCGCGAGGGCTGGAATGCCGGTGGGGGATGCCGGTTGGGAAACGACGTCCGCAAGGGCATTCGCGTATCGCGCAGCTACACCAGTGAGTGTCATCTTTTATTTTAGTATTTCCGCGGGCTGAAGCGAGCCGGCTTGACTTCGCGGCCGCGCCCTAAAACGGCTGGGCAAGCTCCAGCACCCCTACCAATTCGTGGAATCATATTAGTTCGGTTAGCTCGCTCGATGACGGGCGATCGAGGTCCTTCACGAAGCCGCGCACCAGCGCATCTTGCGTATCGGACGTCATGCGCGCTTGAATTATCTGTGCGGCGATAGTCAGCGCCATCTCGGCTGAGTAGCGCTTCAACTCGAGGCGCGCGAGTTTTCCGGCGGCGGCGATTTCCTGTTCCGCGCGGACCTGAATCTTGGCCATCTCAGCGGCGCTGCGCCCGGCGGCATGGCGACGCTGCGCTTCGAGCTCCTTCTGCGATTCGACGCGGAGCGCGGCCAGGTCCGCGGCGAGATTGGCCAGGCGCCGGTCCACTTCCGCGGAGCGCGCTTCGGCGTCTTTGCGGACACGGGCGGCCTCTTCGATATCCTGGGTGATCTTCTGCGATCGCGCGGCCAGGAACGGGCTGCCGTATTTCCTGGCGAGATACGTCAAGCCGCCGACGAGAATCGCGAAGTTAACCCAGAGCAGGATGGATTCGAGGGTGGGGCTGAGACCGGATTTGGTTTTTTCCTGCGCCGCTTCCTGCGCGAATATAGGGGCCGCGGCCATCAGGCCCAGCAGCAGCCTCGCCGGCAGCGCCGCTTGGACGGGGCGCTTCCAGAGGACGGGGCGTTTCATGCCGCCCGCCGGCGGAGGATGGATTCCGCAATCTGATTCGCGAGCGTCTCGCTACTCTGCCCGAGACCGGCCTTGGCCGCTTCCACATCCTCCGCGAGGGCGGCCCTGGCCTGCCTGATGGCCGCGTCCGATTTGGCGCGGGCTTCGGCGATTTGGGCGGCCACGCGATCCTGCAACTCTTTGAACGCCTGCTCCTGGGCCTGATAAATTTCACTGCGGGCGGCGCGCAAAGTAGCTTCGTATTCCGCAGTCTTCGCGGCGGCGCGCTGCAGGCTCTCTTCGGCAAGTTTGCGCGCGCCTTCGGTGTCATCGTAGCGGCGGCGAAGGGCTTTTTCCAGCGGCTTGAAGAAAACGAACTTCAAATAATAGTTGAGAAACAGGATCAGGAAGAATGTGGGCAGGGCTGTCAGCAGAAGCTCGCCCAACTGGTGCAGAATTTTGTCCATGAGAGAACAGCGAGAGAACAGCGATCTAAGAGACTCAGCGTATCATGTGGCGCAAACTAGCGTCAACCGCACTGGGCAGTGGTGGCGCGCAAACATTTTCGGGATTTCATAGCCCGGCCGAGGATGGCGTCGCTAAGACCCGACTCCACGTTAGCACGGGGAGTTCTGGGAATGCGGAGAATCGGGGGCAGGGAAGCGGGCAGCAGGTTGCTGTCGAGAGGGGTGGTTGATGCCGGCTCGGGAAAAAGCGGAACGAAACCAATTTCGCGTAAGCTCTGTAGTGGCTATGGGTTAGGAGGACTCTTGCGGTAGACGGGGGTGATTTGGATCGGGGGGCGGAGGTGCTCGCGGGGTGGAAATCGGATTTATTTGAAGTGTCGTGACTGAGATTTTTGGAGTGCCGGGTTTTGGGCGCGGCGGGTTCCGCTACGCGACTTTCAGACCCGACTTGACGTTAGCACGGGGAGTTAGCGGAATGCGGGAATTTGGGCGGTTCGAAGGCTGACGGCGGCCTTGCCGAGAGAGGGCGATTGGCGCCGAGCCGGGAAAAGCGGAACGAAACCAATTTCGCGTAAGTTTAATTATAACAGTAGGATGGCGGGGTCGTTTTCGGCTGCGGCGGGGATTCGGCGAGGCGCTTACGGAGGCGCGGTTGGCGAGATTGGACTTTATTGCAAAGGGCTGTGACTGGGATTTCAGAGCGGCCGGTTTTGGAAGTGGCGCTGTGACCGGCGCGAGATCGATGAAAAGATGGTGATGCCGAAGTTTCGGGTCGATTTATGCGGGAATTACGCACGAAGTGGCTCTAAAAGAGTACTATTGGATTGTCATGCTACTCCGATTCCGGTTCTCGAATGTTCGGTCGTTTAGGGACGAGCAAGAATTGTCGCTGGTCGCGGGCTCGGGTAAGGATCTGCAGGATGTGGTGCGGCATCCAGCGGGAATTCGAGAGGGTGTACTGCCTCTCGCTGCAATGTACGGCGCAAACGCCTCGGGAAAGACGAATGTACTTCGCGCCTTGGCGTTTATGGCAGGCGCTGTCAATTCCTCATACCGCATATGGCAGCCGGACGGCCCGATTCCGCGCAGCTCTTTTCCGGTGGATGAAGCATCGAGAGGTCAAGCCTCCGAATTCGCGGTGGATTTTCTGTTGGGAGGAATCCGGCATCAATACGGATTTCGCCTGGATTCCGAGGCCGTTCTAGAGGAATGGCTACATGTTTATCCGAAGGCGAAGAAGCAGACTTGGTTTCAAAGAAAATCAGGCCAGCAGATTTTATTCAGTTCCAAGATGCCGGGTGAAAACAGAACGATTGAGAACCTGACCAGGAGGAACTGCCTCTTTCTTTCGACGGCGGCTCAGAACAGCCATGACGCGCTGTCGCCGGTTTATCAGTGGTTCGTAAATTCGATCTTCTTTGTCCTTGGTGAGCGGGCTCTTCTTCGCGATGTGACGACCAAGCTGTGTAGTACATCGGAGTACAGGGGCAACATTACGAAACTGCTTGCGGCGGCCGACCTCGGAATAGTCGCTATGCGTGTGCATGAGAACGCGTACACTCTGAACATCAAATCAGGCGCCGGTTCGACCCCGCCAGTTCTTCAGGCCAACCCGCAGATTCAGCTAGTTCATCAATTTGTGAATCGGCAATCGGCATTCTTGGAAGGGCAAGAGTCGGACGGCACACTCGCGTATCTGTCTGTACTGGGGCCCGTGGTAGACGCAATCAAGAAGGGATCCTTGCTATGTATCGATGAGTTGGATGCAAGTCTGCACCCGCTGCTGGCTGCGCAGCTAATGCGCCTTTTCAACTCTGCGTCCAGTAATCCTCGTGGCGCCCAACTGATATTTACTACACATGACACTAACCTCCTGGGTGCAGGCCTGTTGCGGCGCGATCAGGTCTGGTTTACGGAAAAGAACGACGACGGCGCGAGTCACTTATATCCTTTGAGCGATTTCAAGCCACGAAAAGAGGAGAATCTTCAGAGCGGTTACTTGCAAGGCAGATATGGCGCGATTCCGTTCATCGATCCGGACGCATTTCTGGCTCGACTTGAGGATGGGAATGAGCATACGTGACAGCTTAAAGCGCCGTCCCGCTTTTCGATCTCCCCAAGCGCGGTTCTTGATTGTCTGTGAAGGAACGCGGACAGAGCCGGGATATTTCAGGCAGAAGCGTCGCCTGGATCGAAGCTTGGTCGATTTGGAGCTTAGCCCGGGAGGTGTACCAAAGACACTGGTGGAGCGTGCCGTTGGGTTGAAGAGAGCCGCCATGCGAAGGCTAAGAGTGAGAAAGACCCGAACCTGGACTTTGACGAGGTCTGGTGCGTTTTTGATGTCGACGAGCATCCATTTGTAGCAGAGGCGAAACAGCAGGCACGAGATAATCAGATCAACACCGCTGTATCGAACCCGTGCTTTGAGTTGTGGATACTGCTGCATTTTCAGGTTCAGAGCGCCCATATCGAGAGGGCGCAAGTGCAACGCGAGTGCCGGCGCTACCTTCCCAATTACGAAAAGGAGGCGCGCGCCGCTGAGTTGTTTCCGAAGTACGCCGATGCCGTCGCCAGGGCTACGAGCCGCGACGCGTGGCAGGCGTCGAGAGATTGCGATGGCGCGAACCCATCGACTGGCGTGTACTACTTGACGGAGCGGATCAAGGAATTGGGGCGGCCGCGGGGCTGACTATCGCAAGGGCTCGTCGAAGTCAACGGGTGTTTAAACGGATTCGGGAAAAGCAGTGGGAACGCCAATCCGCCGTCGGCGCCGCGTTTGTGGGGCAGTTTGTTAACCAATTGTTCCTTACTTTGGACGCAGGTGAGCTTTCCGCACAAACGGTACGGTGGATCTCTGGTCCGCTGCCACCCCCGGTCGGCCTCTCAGGGATCGCTCGGAACTGATTTGGCTGATCGAAGAAGCGGGCCCAGGGGGACCCGCGCGGACCAGGGGGTCCGCCCTACAATCTTGTGCGTAATCCTGCAAAGTAAGCGGCATTGGTATGGCAGTCTGCCCCACAAAACCTATGCTGGCTACGCCTTCCCGAATCCGTTTAAGCACCCGAAATCACCCGAAATCGAGCGGTGTTGCCGCGGCGCGCGGCGAGAGGGTAAGATTGGACGATGAAGTTGTATTCTCGTATCCGCTCGGTGGTCCGGACGTCGGTCTATGTGGCTGTCTTGGCGGCCGTGCCGGTCTCTTTCGGAGTGGCCGCGGACCGGCCGGCGGTTCAGGCGCAGCTGCTCGATCACGCGGAGTTTCTTTGCGCGAATTGCTTCTTCGGAGCGAGCGACTACTACTACTGCTTTGCGGCGGACAATAAGGTGCTGACCGGCTATCAACGGATTCTGGTCATGAACTGGGTGGACAAATCGAAGAATTATTTGGCGAACGCCATTCCGGAATGGGCGGCGTGGACCGCGCCCGGCCAGACTCTGCCGATCAGCTACGATGACAAACACATCTGGGTCAGTCGAGCGGATGGTAAACAGGTGAAGCTTACGCGGAGCTCATTGAGAGACATCTTTGCCAACAACGACCGATGCCGGGCCGCCGATAGCGCGAAGACCCATTAGCGGCAATACTTCGAAGCGCGTTCACACGAGTGTGAACGCTGCACGCCGAAGTGCGTGCGCCACGAACCGTTCCTGAATCTTTCGGCTACTAGCGTTTTGCAGACGAAAACTGCCGATGGCGCCAAAATCTGCCGTGACCCGCTGCAGTTGCACGCTGCGGATGACCAATTAGAGCCATCGAGGCCGTCCCGGCGCAGATAAACCGCTCTGGGGCGGCCAAAACGGAAGGCGATCCCATGCTTGCAAGGGGTTACGAGCCGAAAAGGCGTCCATGCAGGCGGGGCGGCAACGGTGATAAAATCGAACTCTTCAGGAAGCGGAGGTGTTACCTTGAGGCATCTGGTATCCGCCTTAACAAATTGGTTTGCCCGCTTTCCGTTAGGCGTTTGAATGACGACACACACAAAAACTCCTGAATCAGCCCCTGAAACATTGCCCGGCGCGCATCTGCCCGGCGAACATGGACCAATTCCGCCCAGTACCGGAAAGCCGAAGAAACGCGGACTGATCTGGGTTCTTTTCCTGCTGATTATCGGGGGCGTCGCGGGGTATGCGGTCTGGCGCGCCGGCCAGCCGGGAGCGATCCCGCAGAAAGGCCAGGGCGGCGGCGGAGGCGGTTTTGGCGGCGGCGGAGGCCGCGGCGCGCCTCTCGGTCCGGTGCCGGTGGTGGTGACCAAGGTGACGCGCTCCAGCATCCCGGTGGTGCAAAACGGGCTGGGCAACGTAGCTCCTTACTACACGGTCACGGTCAAGTCGCGGGTGGACGGGCAGTTCATGAAAGCGGATTTCAACGAAGGCGATCTGGTGAAGGAGGGGCAGGTCCTGATCGAATTAGACCCGCGGCCTTATCAGGTTCAACTCGATATCGCTGTCGCTACGCTGGCGCACGACCAGGCTCTGCTTGACAACGCGAAGGTGGATCAAAAACGTTACGTGGAATTGGTGAAGACGGACGCCATTCCGGGCCAGCAACTGGATACGCAGGTCGCGCTGGTGGCGCAGTATGAAGGCACCATCAAGCAGGATCTGGCCGCCATCGAAAACGCCAAGCTGCAATTGGTTTATGCCAAAATCACGGCTCCGATCACGGGCGTGGTAGGGCTGCGGCTGGTGGATCCCGGCAACATCGTGCATGCCGCCGACGCCGGCGGCGTGATCACCATCGCCCAGCTGCAGCCGATAGCGGTGCTGTTTACCATCCCCGAGGATAGCCTGCCGGATGTGGTGCAAAAGCTGCGGGCGGGCATCCATCTGCCGGCGGATGCCTATAACCGGGACAATTCCAAAAAGCTGGCGTCCGGGACGCTGGTGACCCTCGATAACCAGATCGACAATACCACCGGCACCTCGAAGCTGAAGGCGGTTTTCGAGAACAAAGACAACTCGCTGTTTCCGCAGCAATTCGTCAATATACGCCTGCTGGTGGATACGCTGACCAATCAACTGGTGATCCCCAACGTGGCGGTGCAGAATGGCCAGCAGGGCACGTTCGTATATGTGGTGGATGCGGATTCGGTAGTGCACCTGAAGACGGTCAAGGTAGGAATCACAACCGAGACCTCAGCCGACATTCTCAGCGGCATCACGGATGGGGACCGCGTGGTGGTGGATGGAACCGACAGGCTGGTGGAAGGCGCCACGGTTCGTGTCCGGAAGCCCGGAGAGCTGGACAACCCGCCAGGCTTCGACCCCACCGCCGGCGGTAAGAAAGGCGGCAAGAAGGGCGGCGGCAAGAAAGGCGGCAGGAAGGGCCAGGGCGGAGGCGGTCCGCAGTGAGTCCATCGCGAATCTTCATCCTGAGGCCGGTGGCGACCTCGCTGATGATGGCCGGCGTGGTGCTGGTGGGCTTCACGGCTTTCCGGCAACTGCCGGTTTCGGCCCTGCCCCAGGTGGATTACCCGACCATGCAAGTGCAGACGTTTTACCCCGGCGCGAGCCCGGAGGTAGTGACGTCTTCGATCACCGCGCCGCTCGAGAAACAGTTCGGCCAGGTGCCCGGACTGACGCAGATGACGTCGATCAGCTCTTTTAGCAGTTCGCTGATCACGCTGCAGTTTTCGCTCGATCTCAGCATCGACGTAGCCGAGCAGGAGGTGCAGGCCGCCATCAATGCAGCCACCAGTTTTCTTCCCACCAATCTTCCGGTGCCTCCGATTTACAGCAAGACGAACCCCGCCGACGCGCCGATTCTGACGCTGGCGATTACGTCCGATACGGTGCCGCTGCCGAAAGTGGAAGAGTTGGCGGAAACGCGCATGGCGCAGAGAATTTCCCAGCTCAAGGGCGTGGGTCTGGTGAGCATCAGCGGCGGGCAGCGTCCAGCGGTCCGGGTGCAGGCGAATCCTACGGCGCTGGCATCTTATGGGCTGAGCCTGGAGGCCTTGCGGACGGCGCTGGGCAGCGCCAACGTGAACCAGGCCAAAGGCAGTTTCGACGGACCGGATCAGGCCTGGACTATTAACGATAACGACCAGCTTGAGGCCGGCGCGCAGTACGGGCCAATCATCGTGGCTTACCGCAATGGGGCGCCGGTGCGCATTAAAGATGTGGCGACCGTGATCGACGGCTCGGAAAACACCAAGCTCGCGGCGTGGGTGAACGCCAACCCGGCCATCGTGCTGAATATTCAGCGGCAGCCCGGCACCAATATCATCAGCGTGGTGGATACCGTGCAGTCGCTGCTTCCTCAAATCGAAGCGTCTCTGCCGCAGGGGATCCACGTACAGATAATCAGCGACCGCACCACTACCATCCGGGCATCGGTGAAGGATGTCGAATTCGAGCTGATGCTCACCACGGTGCTGGTGGTGATGGTGATCTTTGTTTTCCTGCGCAGCGCGTCGGCCACGATCATCCCGGGCATCGCGGTGCCGCTTTCGTTGATCGGCACGTTCGCGGTTATGTACATGCTGGGATACAGCCTGGATAACCTTTCGCTGATGGCGCTCACGATATCCACCGGTTTTGTGGTGGATGACGCGATTGTGATGATCGAAAACATCTCGCGCTATATCGAGATGGGCGATTCGCCTATGCAGGCCGCGCTCAAAGGGTCGGCGGAGATCGGATTCACCATCGTGTCGTTGACGGTCTCGCTGATCGCGGTGCTGATTCCGCTGCTGTTCATGGCGGATATTGTGGGCCGCCTGTTCCGCGAATTCGCGGTGACGCTGGCGGTCACGATCATATTTTCGGCGTTTGTCTCGCTGACGCTGACGCCCATGATGGCGGCGCGAATTCTGAAGCACCATCCGGAAGCCGGTCAAGGCAAGTTGTACCGCTGGTCGGAGTGGTGTTTCGTAAAGACCATCGAAGGGTACGGCAAGATGGTGCGGATAGTGCTGCGTCATCAGCCGCTGACGCTGCTGGTGGCTGTGGGCACGCTGGTGCTTACGGTTTACCTATACGACATCGTCCCGAAGGGATTCTTTCCGGTGCAGGATACCGGCGCGGTCCTCGGCATTTCACAGGCGCCCGAGACGGTATCGTTTTCCTCCATGGCCAAGCGGCAGCAGGATCTGGTGCGGGTGATCCGGCAGGACGCGGCGGTTGAGAATCTCACCTCATTCATCGGCGCCGATGGCGTGAACACGACCATGAATAGCGGCCGTATCCAGATCACGCTGAAGCCGCTTGAAGAGCGCGCCGGCGTTTCCGCCGTGGATGTGATCCGGCGGCTGGAGCCGAAGCTGCGACAGGTGGAAGGCATCGAGCTTTACATGCAGCCGGTGCAGGATCTAACCGTGGAAGACCGGATCAGCCGGACCCAATACCAATACTCGCTGGATGCGCCCGACAAGGCGCTGCTCGATCTGTGGGTCCCGCGCCTGGAGGACCGGATGAAACAGCTGCCGGAACTGCGCGACGTGGCGAGCGATCAGCAGAACAACGGCCTGGGATTGCGCGTGGATATCGATCGCGACACAGCGGGCAGGCTTGGCATCACTCCGCAGAACGTGGACGATGCGCTTTACGATTCCTTCGGCCAGAGGCAGGTATCGACGATTTATACGCAGACCAATCAGTTCCATGTGATTCTCGAAGTGGCGCCCAAGTATCAGCAGGATAAGGCCGCATTGGGAGACATGTATGTGCCGATCGGATCGGCATCGGCCAATCTGGCAACCACGATCGCGCTGGCGGGGACCAATAGCGCGCTCACGGGCGCGGCGGCGCTGGCGCCGGCTCCGCTCAAATCGTTTGTGACAGCCACAGTGATTCCGTCGCCGATTACGATTAACCACCAGAGCCAGTTCCCGGTGGTTACGCTTTCCTTCAATCTGGCTCCGGGAGCGTCGCTGGGCGCGGCGGTTCAGCATATCAAGGATGTGACGACGGAACTGGGCATGCCGGCCAGTATCGAGCCCAGCTTCCAGGGAACGGCGCATGCGTTTGAATCGTCGCTGGCGAACGAATCGATTCTGATCATTGCGGCCATCGTGACGGTGTACCTGGTTCTGGGCGTGCTGTATGAGAGCTTCATCCATCCCATCACGATTCTTTCCACGCTGCCATCGGCCGGAGTGGGCGCGGTGCTGGCGCTGATTGTGTTCAAGAAAGATCTGGATGTGATCGCACTGATCGGCATCATTCTGCTGATCGGCATTGTGAAGAAGAACGCCATCATGATGATCGACTTTGCGCTGGAAGCCGAGCGCAAGGAAGGCAAGACGCCGGAGGAAGCGATCTACCAGGCATGCCTGCTGCGGTTCCGTCCGATCATGATGACCACCATGGCCGCGCTGCTGGGCGCCGTTCCGCTCGCCTTCGGCAGCGGCGTCGGCTCCGAATTGCGGCAACCGCTCGGCATCTGCATCATCGGCGGACTGCTGGTCAGCCAGGTGCTGACGCTGTTCACGACGCCGGTGATTTATCTGTTCTTCGGACGGCTCTCGGCCTGGATGGCCCGGTTCCGCGGTTCCAAGAGCGAAGAACATCTTGCCGAGCCCATATTGACTTAGGAGTGGCGCATCATGAGCATTTCCACCCCATTCATTCAGAGGCCGGTAGCCACTACGCTGCTGCTGGTGGCAGTGACGATGGCGGGCGGGATCGCCTATACGCTGCTGCCGGTTTCGGCATTGCCGGAAGTGGACTTCCCGACCATCTCGGTGAGCGCCAGCCTGCCGGGCGCGAGTCCGGATGTGATGGCCGCGTCTGTGGCGACTCCCCTCGAGAAGCAGTTTACGCGCATCGCGGGCGTCACGGAAATGACCTCCAGAAGCTCGGTCGGTTCGGCGATGATCACGCTGCAATTCGATCTGAGCCGCGACATTAACGGGGCGGCGCGCGAAGTGCAGGCTGCGATCAACTCCTCGGCGGGGTTTCTGCCCGCGAACCTTCCCTCGCTCCCCAGATACCGGAAAATCAATCCGGCCGATCAGCCGATTCTGCTGATGACGCTCGAGTCGGATGTGGTACCCAGGCCGGTGTTGTACGACATCGCCTCCTCGGTGTTTGCGCAGAAGCTGTCGCAGGTCAAGGGCGTCGGGCAGGTTTCGGTGGGCGGGAGTTCGCTGCCGGCGGTTCGCGTGGAAGTGAATCCGCAGCCGCTTTCCGTCTACAACGTGGGTCTCGATCAGATCGGCACGTTCCTTCAGGGGGCCAACGCGAATTCGCCGAAGGGCGCGCTGGCGAACTCCGAGCGGGATATTCCGATTTATGCCAGCGACCAGCTTTTCCTGGCGAAGGAATATAAGGATCTGGTGGTTGTCTACCGGAACAACGCCCCCGTACGCCTGTCGGACCTGGGCCGCGTCATCGACGCCAATGAAGACGTCCGGAACTTCGGCGTGGTAAACGGCGACCCGATGGTCCAGATCCAGATCAACCGCCAGCCGAATGCGAATATCGTCGATACGGTGGCGCGGATTAAGGCTTTGATGCCGCAGTTCAACGCCCAGCTTCCGCCGACGGTCCGTTTCAAGATCGCCAGCGACCGCACCATCACCACCCAGGAATCGCTGCGGGATGCGCAGCGCAACGTGATCGTCTCCATTGCGCTGGTGGTTCTGGTGGTGTTCGTCTTCCTGCGCAGCGGGTGGTCGACTTTTATTCCGAGCGTATCGGTGCCGGTGTCCATCGTCGCCACCTTCGGCGCGATGTATCTGATCGGGTATACGCTGGACAATCTTTCGCTGATGGCTCTGACG
Source organism: Bryobacteraceae bacterium (assembly GCA_049522755.1). Taxonomy (GTDB): domain Bacteria; phylum Acidobacteriota; class Terriglobia; order Bryobacterales; family Bryobacteraceae; genus PALSA-243. Next base: position 15,391 of record JBEKNN010000100.1, read on the forward strand.
ATTGCGACGGGATTCGTGGTGGACGATGCGATTGTGGTGATCGAAAACATAACGCGCCACCTTGAGAACGGCCTGAAACCGATGCAGGCGGCACTTAAAGGCGCCGAAGAGATCGGCTTCACGGTTTTGTCGATGAGCATCTCGCTGATCGCGGTTTTCATTCCCATCCTGATGATGAGCGGCGTGGTGGGGCGCCTGTTCCGCGAATTCGCGGTGGTGCTTTCGGTCGCCATCGGCATTTCCATGGTGATCTCGCTGACGGTTGTCCCCATGCTGTGCGCGTGGCTGCTCAAGGAAGACAAGGGCCACGGATACATCTACAACCAGAGCGAAAAATTCTACCAGTGGATCATCTCCACTTATGCGTCGGCGCTAACCGTAGTGCTCGATCATCCGGCGACCATCCTGCTGACGCTGATCGTTACAATGGCCGTCAACGTCTACCTTTACGATAAGATCCCGAAAGGATTTTTCCCGCAGCAGGATACAGGGCGTTTGCAGGGCGCCGTGATGGGTGAGCAGCACATCTCCTACCAGTCGCTGCTGGAGAAGTCGAAATGGTTCGAGGAGAAGGTCCGCAACGACCCGGATGTCGAAGCCGTCACCATGATCGCGGGCACCAGCGGAGGCGGATTCGGCGGGAACTCGTCGCAGATCAACGTTCAGTTGAAACCAGTGGGAGTTCGCAAGGCCACGTCGGACCAGGTGATCGCGCGTCTGCGGCGCCAGACTTCGGGCGTGCCTGGGGCTACGCTGTTCCTGCAGAATTCTCAGGACGTGCGCATCGGCGGCCGCCAAAGCAACGCGCAGTATCAGTACACGCTGCAGGGGCCCACGTTCGACTCGCTGGCGATTTGGGGACCGAAAGCTCTCGACCGGCTCTCGGAGCTTCCAGAGATTGCGGACGTGAGCTCAGACCAGCAGAATTCCGGCTTGTCGTCGAATGTAGTCATCGACCGCGATACCGCATCGCGCCTGGGTCTCACGGCGCAAGCGGTGGACTCCGCGCTCTACGATGCTTTTGGCCAGCGCCAGGTCTCGGTGATGTACAAGTCGATCAATCAATACCACGTGGTGCTGGCCCTGCAGCAGCAGTGGTGGGAAAGCCCCGACTTCCTGAAAACCATTTACGTGCAGACGCCCAAAGGCACGGACGTTCCATTGTCTACCTTCACCCACTTCACGGAAGGGCTCACGCCCATTTCGCTGCCTCACCAGGGGCAGTTCCCGGCAACCACGATTTCTTTCAACCTGGCGGAGGGCGTGGCGCTGAGCGATGCCGAGACCGCCATCAACCGGGCGGTAGTGGACATGGGCCTGCCAGCCAATATCACAGGCAAGTTCGCCGGCACCGCGCAGGCGTATAAGGACGCGCTGGATAATCAGCCCATCCTGATCGCGACGGCGCTGATCGCGGTTTATATCGTGCTGGGGATTCTGTACGAGAGCCTGATCCACCCTCTGACGATCATCTCGACGCTGCCTTCGGCGGGCGTGGGAGCGCTGGTGGCGATGGTCCTGTTCAAGAGCAATCTGGACCTGATTGGCATGATCGGAATCATTCTGCTGATCGGCATTGTGAAGAAAAACGCGATCATGATGATCGATTTCGCGCTGGCGGCCGAGCGCAACGAAGGGATGAATTCGCGGGATGCAATTTACCAGGCGTGTCTGCTGAGGTTCCGGCCGATCATGATGACGACGATGTGCGCGCTGCTGGGCGGGCTGCCGATGGCGCTCGGCTGGGGCGCGGGAGCGGAGCTGCGCAAGCCGCTCGGAATTTCGATTGTAGGCGGCCTGGTGGTGAGCCAGATGTTGACTTTGTTCACCACGCCGGTGATTTATCTTTATTTCGACCGGCTGCGCAAGCGGTTCCAATGGCGGAAGCCGAGTTACCGGCGCCGTCCCGATTTTCTTATTCCCGGCGGGATCGCGGAGAGCGGCGATTGATGACGCGATGGTGGAAGATTCCGGTTCTTGCCTCACTGGTATGGTCGGGCTGCAGGATCGGCCCGCAATACCAGCCGCCGGCGCCGCCGCCGGCGCCGACGGCCTTCAAAGAAATGGCGGGCAACGACCAGTGGAAGATGGCGACGCCCAGCGATGGCCTGCTCAAGGGCAAGTGGTGGGAGATTTTTGGCGACGCGGAACTGAACCGGCTGGAGGAGTTAGTCAACATCAATAACCAGAACGTCAAGCAGGCGGAAGCGCAGTTCCGCCAGGCGCGGGCAACGGTTCTCGCCAATCGCGCAAACTACTATCCGTCGATCGGGTCGAGCCCTGGGATCTCACAGCTCTACGAGGAGAAAAATAGCAACGCGACGTTTTCGCTACCCATAACCGCGACTTGGGAGCCGGATCTGTGGGGCCGGGTTCGCTTGTCGGTGGAGAATGCGGTGGACAGCGCGCAAGTGAGCGCGGCCGATCTCGAAAATATGCGGTTAAGCCAGCAGGCGCTGCTGGCAACCGATTACTTTTTGCTGGCCGCGCAGGACATGCAGATACAGATACTCGCCGATACGATCGTAGCGTACGAGAAGAACCTGCAGCTGACGATCAACCGTTATAACGGCGGCGTGGCGTCGAAGTCGGATATTACCCTGGCGCAGACCCAGCTTGCGGCTGCGAAGGCGCAGAGTACGGATATGCGCATCGCGCGCGCGCAGGACGAGCACGCGATAGCCATGCTGACCGGCCAGTTGCCATCGAGGTTTGAGATTGGCGTCACCAAGATCGCCGGGCCGCCTCCGCCCATTCCGACGGCGCTTCCCTCGCAGCTTCTCGAGCGGCGTCCCGATATCGCGGCGAATGAGCGCCAGGTGGCTGCCGCCAACGCGAACATCGGTATTGCCCAGGCCGCTTACTATCCCACGCTGACTCTTTCCGCAAGCCTCGGAGTACTGGCGAACAATCTGCCAAATCTGTTTACCTATGCGAGCCGCTATTGGTCGGGGGGCCCTTCACTTTCTCAAACGCTGTTTGATTTTGGCCGCCGGGGAGCGGCGGTGGAGAGCGCCCAAGCAGCATACGACGCGACCGTTGCCGGTTACCAGCAGACGGTTCTCGCAGCGTTTCAGGAAGTGGAGGACGACCTGGCGAATCTGCGCTACCTGGCGGAAGAGGCGGGGCAGGAGCAAACCGCGGTTGTGGCCGCGCAGCAGGCGCTGAGTCTCGAGATGGACCGGTATCGGGCGGGCACGGATTCGTATCTGAACGTCATCACCACGCAAACCATTGCATTGGGCGACGAGCAGACCGCCATCACCATCCTGCAGCGGCAGATGAGTGCGGCGGTGGATCTGGTCAAGGCTCTCGGCGGCGGTTGGGACGCCTCGACTTTACCCTCGGGCAATGTGCTTCGTTCGCAAACGCTGGCCGATCCGAAGAGCACGCAGACCGTGGCTATGCCGGTCAACAAATAGAATTTGCGCCATCGAGAGAGCGTAATACGTGAGACTTCGCGCATGGCTGCCAAGCGCCGCTCTCGCGTTAAACACGACGCCAGAAGTTGTTGCGATAACACCCTCAGAGGTAGCGCTTGCTTTAGCTTTGCTTTAGCTTGCCCTTGGGCGAGCGAAGATCGCCGCGCGCCGCTTCGCGGCACTCACGCGATGGCAAGCTAAAGCATACCCCACCATATCAGGTGAGCTCAGTGTCGCCTTTAATTCGCTCGCAAGGCGGCCATCGGATCGATTCGCGACGCTCTCCAGGCGGGAACATACCCGGCGAGAGCCGCAACTGCAATCAGCAGCGCTCCCATCCCGACGAATGTTGCCGGATCGCCGGCTGTCACGCCGAACAACAAGCTTCCCAGCGCGTTCGTCACAACTCGGGAGACCGCCAGTCCCAGCGCCAACCCCAGGCCGGCTAATCCCAGCGTCTGAAGAAGAATGCGGCCTTGCAGATCTGTCGCCGAGGCCCCCAGCGCCATTCGAATCCCAATCTCCTGCACCCGCTGACTCACGGAATACGAGATCACGCCATAGATCCCCAGCGACGCGAGCAAGAGGGCGAAGCCCGCGAACCCCGCCAGCAGCAGCACCAGGAACCGCCGCGGCGACACGGCTTTATCCACCAGCGGCAGATACATTTCGGAGCCGCCCGTTTCCTCCACAGCGACATGCCGAACGTCGCCGACCACACCCACGACGCGCCGTCCCTGGTCCTGCGTCATCATTTTTCCAACCGCGTCCTGGCCCGGCCAGAGCGTGCGCGCCAACGTCTCATTGACCACCACTACGGATTCGCCCGATGCCCGATCGTTCTGCGTGAACACCCTCCCGGCCCGCAACGGGATGCCCGCCGCTTCGAAATATCCATCGCTCACGACGCGAACAAACGACTGGGGCTCCTGTCCCTTGGGGTAAATCTGTCCCATGGCGCCGACCATCCAACCCCGGTCTCCACCCAGCGGCAAGACGTCCGTTATGCCGGCTGCGACGATCCCGGGTACGGACCGCGTACGGCGGAGTAACTCGTCGAAATAGACGTTCTGCTGCGCCGCGCTCGAAAACCGGACACTCGGATCGATGCGCAGCGCCGCCGCCCTCTCCGGCTGAAATCCCAGGTTCACGTCCAGCACTCTCAGAAAGCTTCGGACCAGCAGCCCGGCGCCCACCAGCAGCACGCACGCGAACGCAATTTCTGAAACCACCAGGCCGTTGCGAAGCCATGCGCGCCCTCTGCCGCCGCTCGACCCGCGGCCGCTCTCTTTCAGCGCGTCCTGAACCGCGACCCGCGGCGCCTGTATCGCCGGTAGCAAGCCAAACAGCACACCGGTGACAACCGCCGCCAACAGCGTGAACGCGAGCCCAGGCCCATCGATGCGCACACTGCTCAGCAGCGGAATACTGAACGCATCCAAGTGCGCCAGCGCGCGCGTGGCCGCCACCGTGAGCAGCAGCCCCAACGCCGCGCCGCAGCACGAGAGCGCCACGCTTTCCGTCAGCATCTGCCGCAGCAGCCGCTGACGCCCCGCCCCCAGCGCTGCCCGCACCGCCATTTCCTTTTGCCGCGTCCCCATGCGCGCCAGTTGCAGATTGGAAAGGTTCGCGCACACAATCAACATCACCACGCCAACCGCGCACGCCAGCACCAGCAGTGCGGGACGGACCCGTCCGCTGACGCGCCGTTCCAAAGGACTCAGCCTCGGCTTGATTCCGTTCCGTTCCGGATGCTGGCTCTCGATCTGTTTTGCCAGCAGCGTGAACTCCGCCTGCGCGCCCTGCACCGTGGCGCCCGGCTTGAGCCTGCCGATAACCTTCGTAGTGTTTCCGCGCTGGTTGGTTTGATTGGTCAGGGGCCAGGGAATGAAGAGATCGATGGAAGCGCCGGGCGCGAAAACACTGGCGAAATCGAAGGACGCAGGCAGCACGCCTACCACTGTCACCGGCGCGCCGTTCAGGGTCAGCTTCGTTCCCACCACGCCCGGGTCGGAAGCGAACCGCCTCTGCCAAAAGCCGTGACTCAAGAGCGCGGCGGGCGGAGTTTCCACTCTCCTCAGACACTCCTCAGCGGTGAACGATCTCCCGATCAGCGGCTGCACACCGAGTAGTGGGAAGAAATTCTGCGTAACCGGAACGCTGGTCAGGCGTTCGGGCTCGCCGGTTCCGGTCAGTTTGCTGTCGCCCACTCCATAAAACCCGTCCCACCCTGCCAGATCGGAGAACGATTTGTTGCGATCCCGCAGATCCAGATACTGGTCCACCTGGGTGCTCCACTCCTCGCCGTTCTGGCCATCGTTGGAAATCCATACCAGGCGCCCGGCATCGCGGAATGGCAGCGGACGCAGCAGCAGAGCGTTCACCACGCTGAATATGGTGGAACTGGCGCCGATGCCGAGCCCGGCGATGAGAATCACAAATGTGGTGAACCCGGCGTCACGCCGCATTCCGCGAAATGCATACTTCAGATCTTGCGCCGCATCGCTCATCCAGCGGGCGATCCAGGTCGACCTGGACTCTTCCGATTTCTGTGTCATGTTCCCAAACTTTCTGCGCGCCGCCGCGCGTGCTGCCTCCTCGGGCATGCCTTGCCGGATCAGCTCTTGCGTCATCGAGTGGATATGGAAATCCATCTCCTCCCAAAGCAACCGCTGCCGCTCGCTGTGTTCTACCCAGAACCGTAAACGGCGTCGAAGGCGCTTCAAACTGGAACCGGCTCCCATTTGCTCTCCAAGTCCGCGATTTAGGCAAACCCCATAATCCGGGCGACCGCTCCGGTTACCCGACGGTAGCGGGTAGACTCCTGGTGCAGATGTTTACGGCCGTCCGGCGTAAGCGTGTAAAAGCGAGCGCGGCGATTGTTGGCCGACTGGCCCCACTCCCCTTCGATCCACCCATTCAGCTCAAGCCGCTGGAGGGCCGGGTAAAGCGAGCCCTCTTCCACGCGCAGCAGATCGTCCGACAACTGCTGAATGAGCTGAGCGATGGCGTAGCCGTGCAAATGGCCCCGCGTGAGAGTTTTGAGAACCAGCATGTCCAGCGTACCGGGCAGGAGATCGGCTTTCGGCTTTTCTATTCCCATAGACTATCTGATTATACGGACGTATGAATCGTTTCGCGGATAGGCAGACTGGAGATTTTTCTATCAGACGGGCTGAGGAGCCCGCGTTGCGACCTACTTCAAGACCAGGGCGCGCAGAAGGTCGCGCTGGCGCTCGCCGATGCTACGCCAATCGAAGTGGCGCTGCGCATCGCCGTAGGCCGCCAGCGCCATTTGCCTGCGCCGTTCCGGATCCGCGATCAGCGTCGCGATGCCCGCGGCGAAGGCCTCGGGAGTTTCCGCCTCCCATACGCTGCGGCCGTGCAATAGCCCAAGACCCGCGCATCCGGAAGGCGTAGAAACCACGGCCCGCTGCATCGCCATGGCCTCCAAGACTTTCAAATTGGTTCCTGCCGAGACCGTGGTCGGCACAATCACCAGGTTGGTCTCCACATATAAGGGACGCACGTCGGCGACGAAGCCCAACATGCGGATGCGCGCGTGGGGCGCGGGTTCGGGCGAATCGGTGAAGGCGCGCCAGTAAGTGAGATGGTCGGGGCCGCAGACCACGGTGAGAGCCATCTCCGGGAATTGGTCGCGTAGAAGCGGCCAGACGCGCCCGGTGAAGAATCGATATGCCGTCACGTTCGGAAAGTGGCGGAACGATCCGATGAAGAGCAGCCGCTGGCCGGGTTGCTCAGGCTGGGGGCGGAAGCGTTCCAAGTCGACGCCATTCGGTAGCGGGGTGCATGGAATGTCGCTCCCCAGAAGCTCGGCGTCCTTCTTCGACATCACCACCACGCGGCGGTAGCGGCGCACGGCGCGCGTCTCGAAGCGATGCCAGCGGAACCAATCCCACCACGCGGTAAGGGTGGGCTGGGTGCGGCGAATCTGGCGGAAGAGGTCGAAGGTGATATCGTGTTCCACCAGCGCATCGCCGCCGTATTCGGCGAGCTGCGTATACTCCACTTGCAGCGCGGTGAATCCGAACGCGCGGCGCTCTTCGGCAAGGGCGCGGCGCATGGCGGGCGAGCGGAACTCGTGAACCTCCGGCGGCAGCAACGAAGACCAGCGCGGCTCGCGGTAGCGGGGCTTTTCCACCAGCGCCACGCGTGCGCAGAATTCGAGTACGGGCGTCAGCGCTTCGATGCCGGCTGCGCCGGTGTTGGCAGGCGGAAGCGCCTGCCCCACTTTGTCGGTGAAGGCTAGCAATTCCACGTCGAATTCGCGCGCCATCTCGCACAACAGATGAAAGATGCGCACCGCGCCGCCGTGCGCGAGCGGATAAGGCAAGTAGGGCGCTAGCACTGCGACGCGTTGGCGGTCCGGCGAACACGCGCGGCCTTCGAACACGCGGTAACCGGCGGGGAACACGGATCGTTCGCGCTTCTTCCACGGCCACCACCACGGGCGCAGATAGATGCGGTCTAGCGGTACGCCGCGCCAGAAAAGGAACGATGCCAAGTCGGGGCGCAGATGATGCCGCTCCAGGCGCGAATTGTATGCCAGGATCTTGCGCGGCGCCAGGCGATACGCGGCGCGGCGCAAGGCGTCCGTGGAAACCACTCCCTCACGGTCGTGGCTCCGATCGGGCGCTCGCTCGGCCAGCGGGCTCGCGAGCATCACGGGAGCGAGACCGATGCGGTAGCGGCGCAATTCGCTACGCATCGCCAGCCAGTTTTCGGGCGTGACTACAAGGCGCCGGCGATCGGGAACCAGCGCGCGGACTTCATCCGCCATGCGGCGGCAAAGGTCGGCGTCGCCAGTGCAGAATGTGACTACGACCGCGTCTGGGTCTTTGCCAAGCACGGCGAAGAGCCAGCGCTTGATCCACTTTTTCAACGCACGGACCTCGTGAGCCATAGCACGCCGCAAGCGGCGGGCGGGGTGACGGCGGCAATCCAGGTGAGCGGCGCATAACCGTGGTGGTGTTGAATCCAGCCGAACAGAGGCGAGACGATTGCCTGCATGGCGCCATAAGACGCCACCAGCGCGGCTACCCCAAATGCCGCTCGCGAGGCGCCGAACACGTCGAGCGGCAGCGAATAGACGTTGACGCTTTGCGCCGAGATGGCGAAAAAGCTGAGAGCGATTCCTGCCGTGGTCCAGCCTGGAGCGGGTGCGGCTGGAATGGCCGCTGTGAGAAGCGATAGAGCCGAAGCGGTGAGGCACACGCGGAACCGCGCTGCGGATGTGGCAAAGCCGCGCTCAATCAATCGCAACGAAAGCCAGCCTCCCGCAAAGCCGCCCAGCAGCGCGAAAACCGGCGGAAGCCACGCATACCCGGCGGCCTGCCGCAATGTGAGTCGATGCACGTCCACCAGATAAAGCATGGTCCAGTTGGTCCAAAGCGAATAGCCGACCATGGTGAGCGCATTGGCGAGCACGAAGCTCCACAGCCGGCGGTCGCGCAGCAACTCGGCAGAACCGGACCAGTTGGAGCGTGGCGCGGGCGCGGCGGCGGAACGGCGGGCGGTCCAATTCCAGAGGGGAATCCACAGCAAGCCGAGGCAGCCGGTGATGACGAAAGCCGCGCGCCAATCATATGCCACGGCGATCCAGGTGGCGAAGGGCGGCGCGGCAATGAGCCCGAGGCTTACGCCGGCTTGATTGACGGCATTCCCCATGGCGCGCTCGCCGGGGCGCAAATATTGATGGATGGCCTTGCCCGCGGCGGGGATGCCCGCGGCTTCGGCGGCGCCCAAAACGGTGCGGCAGCCGATGAGACCGCCGAGGCCGCGCGTGAATCCGGTGGCGATGCCCGCGAGAGACCAGAGGCCGATGGCGCAACTTGCGGCGAGGTTGAGGCCGATGCGGTCGATCAACATGCCCGCGAACAGCGCAATGGCGGCATACGCAATGGAAAAGACGCCGATCACCAAACCGTATTGCTCGGCGCTGAGATGGAACTGGTCGCGCATGGTGGGCGCGAGCGTCGCGAAAGTCTGCCGGTCCAGATAGTTGATGGCCGACGAAAGCACGAACACCGATAGCACCAGCCAGCGGAAGCGCTCTGTGGGGTTGGGCGATGGCTGGCTCTGAGGCTCGGGCGGGGCCGGCAGCCCGGCGCCGGAAGGTTGGCTCACTGGAAGGCTCCCTGGAAGTCTCACTGGAACAGAAGGGTGGCCGCTTCGCCCACCGTCGCGAGGCGGGAATTGATCTTCGGGAAATAACCCACCGTCACGCGCCGCGCCTTTTGCGCGCCGCAGCGGAAGGTCGGCTCACCCTCGCCTTCGATGGAAAGCTTCGATGGGTCCGTGACCAGCAGTTTCACGATCTTCTTATCGTCGCCTACTACAGTGAGGCGCGCCTGCGTGCCGGCAAGACACTCCACCTGCCGCAGACTGCCGGTGACTTTGGCAGGCGGCTTGGGCGCTTCCCACCACGGAACCACTTTTTGATCGGGAGGCAATTTTCCATCGCCATACTTGGCCTCGAGCGCGTGAACATCGGCGCGCGCCTGGTCCTTGAGGCGGGCGAGGTCGCGCGCATCTTCCTCGGCTTTACGGCGCCGCTCGGCCTCTTCGTATTCGAGCCGCTGGTCCTCCACGTCGACGCGCTGGTGGTGCATGCGCTCGCGCGTGGCGGGGTTGGTGGCGGCTTGCTCGCCGGAGGTGAAAGCTTTAGCGGCGCCATCGTAATCGTGATCGGCGACGTAACAATCGGCCAGAGCCTGCCAATATGCCGGGTTACGCGGGTTGCGCTCGGCGGCGGCTTTCCAGTGCGCCAGGCGCTTGTCGGGGTCGGTATCGCGCTGGGCCAGCAGCGCGAAAATCTCATCGAGCTTGGGATTGATGCCCGCGGCTTTCAGCAGCGCCTGCGAGGCTTTGGCGTTGTCGGGCTCCAGCTTGGCATATTCGATGTAGCAGCGCGCGCTGACGCTTCCAGCCGCCATCGCCGCGGCAAAGTGCTCTTTGGCTTCGGGGTTGCGATGGTCGCGCAGCGCCAGCAGGCCGAGACCCTCCCAGGCTTCGGCGATTTTCTCCTGACTGCGAATCAGCTCCCGATACTCGGCCTCCGATCGTGCGCCGGAAAGCAGATCGGCGCGCGCCAGGCGGGCATCGGCATCGGAAACTTCGCGCTCCGGAAAATCGCGCTCGGCCATGGGCAGGCTGGAAATGGAGGTGGTGCGGATATCGTGATCGGCGAAGCGCTGCTTGACCTGCGCCTCGACATCGGCGAACGATTTGCCGAAAGCATTGCGGTAAGCGGGATCTTCGGCGGCGCCCTTGCGGAGGTTGAACAGCAGCACCCGCAGCTTGCCGAAATAATCGGGATCGACGACCAGCAAGTGGATGCGCGCCCAATCGAGATCGGCCGCGGGCGGCGGCGCGCCGACGGTGATGTGGATGCCCTTCACTTCGTAGGTGGAGAAGAATTCGACGAGTCCGTGTTCAAACTCGGGCGGCATCTGCGCGGTGTTGGCCTGAAGAAACAGGCGCGTGAGAGCGGCGTAAACCGCGGGCGAAGCGGCGCCTTTTTCGGCGGCCTTCTCATCGAGGACGATATTGTAACTGGCGCGCCCTTCGCCGATGGCGGCATCGGCGCCGGTCGTCCAACCCTGAGCGTTCTTGAAGACCAGGATGCGGACGGGCAGGGGCGTTTGCAGGTTGGGTTCCCCGACCACCTCGCCGACGGCATGGCGGAACTCCTCGAAGCAGACGAGGGTCTCGCGGCCGGCTCGGGTTCCGGCGTCGGTGAACACCTGGAAGGGGCCGGAGGCGAATTTCACCCAATGGTCCGCCGCGCTAAGGGCGAAGGGGAGCAGCAGGATGAGAAGCGAGCGGCGCATGCCTTACCATTATCCCGCGGCGGCGGGTTCTGGTAGAATGGAAATCGTTCTCCAATGGCGCTATCGTCTAACGGTTAGGACAGAGCCCTCTCAAGGCTTAAATACGGGTTCGATTCCCGTTAGCGCTACCATGTTTTCTATAACTTACGGGCCACGCGCAGCCACCAGCAACGGCCCAGAAAGATTCACTGCACCTTCTCCTTCCAACCCTCCGGCTTTGCTGGCCGGTTCCGCCGCTGGTATTCTTCCAACTGCCGTACCGCCTCGTCATCCTGGCCGTGGATCGCGTGCGAGTAGATGTCGGCTGTCACTCGCACCGACGAGTGCCCGAGCCGCTTGGAGACCACTGCCAGTGGTACGCCGCTATCCAGCATTTGCGAGGCTAGAGTATGCCGGAGCAGGTGCAGGGCTGCGCCTTTCGGTTTCGCAATCTTCAGCCGCTTGAACAGGGCCGATACGGTTGCGGAGATCGAATTGGGCTTCAGCGGCGACCCATCGGGATTGGCGAACACCAAGTCCAAGTCGGTGCGATAGTCGGGGCCGAACTGCAAGCGGAACTCGTCCTGCCGCTTGCGGTGTACTTCAAGCTTGGGCAGCGTCTCCCCGGGGATCTTGGACACCAGCACCTCGTCCGTTTTCGTGCACTTGAACTCCAGTACATCTTTGGTCTGTGTGAGCGATCTGGCGATCAAAGCCCGAACCGTTACCTCTGTTTGCTCATTAAGTCCAGCGCCAGCCGGCGTCCCACAAGTCCGCTCCCATTGATCGTAGGCGTGGCGCGTGATGATCCACTTCCGGCCGACCCGTATGCCCGGCAGAATCCGCTGCTCCAGCATGGCGTACACTGCCATACGGCCGACGTTAAGCCGCTGTGCGATTTCCGGCACAGTGATACGCGCAGATTGGACCTTATCCGGGTGGCGATATGCGGCGTTTGCGAGCGAATCGGACATAGCACTCACCTGACGATCTGCCCCTACTTCGCGGCCGTGACCATCCCCGGGCTGAATGGATGCTCGGGCTTGACGCTGCCGGTTTCACTGGTCCACCTGTGTTCGGTCGCCGGCCCAGCTCCGACCGTTGTGAAGTTGTCATCGGCCATCGCAGAGACCCGCGGGTTGCTACTCTCAGCCACATCAGGAATGGGCCGTTTCCGTCCTCGCGGTTGGCACAATGCGCCCGACAGGAGGCGCTGCTCAAATTGCTCCTCATCCACGCGGACAGTCCCGGCGATGCGGACCACGCATTCGGAGGGAATCTTCCCTTGCCTGATCCACAGGTAGACTGCGTCCGCAGAGACTCTGAATCTCTCGGCAATTTCGCTTACTTTTGCGTATCTCGGCGTCATCGACACTACCTCGTGTTTTCATCAAAACACGAGCGTATCGTGCAATCCAGATACTTGAGTTCGCTTCGGTTCGCGTCAGTTCGCGTCAGTACGCATTATTTTCAGGAAAAAAGTATTTCAGAAGCGACTCCACGGAAATGCGTCGATTTTGGCGCTCACCAATAGCATGGAGAGATCCTTTCTTGACGGCTTTTTCAATGGCGCGCTTGCTGACGCCGCCGAACCGGCCGGCAACATCGAGCGTTACAGCGTTCTTGCGTTTCCCATCTGTGCCCTGGAGTATCTTTAGGTCGCCTTTATCAACCACATTTACATTTCGCTTAGGAGGATTCTTCACCCGCGCGGCATCGGTGCGCAGTGGGTCTTGATGTCTCAGGTCAGCGGTCGGTCCGACCCACTGTGGTTTCGTATCTGGTACAGGATCACCCGCAAATCGTTCTCGCGGCGGAAGCGCTCTTGCCTTGAGTTCGAGCACGGCAAAAAGCTCACGCGGCGACAGCGCCTGGAACTCTTTGTCTGAGAAGCCCGCGTGGCGTGCAGCAGCCCATGACTGCAGGAAGAATTCTTCGCGATCATCAAGATTTCCCTGCACACCGAGGCGCCGGAGCAGATCCTTCTGATACTCATCAGACCGTGCCAGGAGTTCACGAATTCCCGCAGTTAGGTTTCCTGCGGATGCCGAAGCCGGCGCTGCCTGCGCGTCCGTAGCCAATCGATTCTCAAACCGGGCCAATTCTTCTTTGAGGATTTCCTGCTTTGAACGCGCGGCAATCTCATTTACCCGCCGAGAGTATTCGTCGATAGCAGCCGCAACCTTCGCCTTGCCGAAACGTTTCGACTGTGCGGTGAGTGCTTCTCGGAATATGCGGACGGACTCATCACCATCACGTCAAATTGCCTGCATTTTTCGGGAATCGTTGCTGCGTCCTGGATGGCGACCTGCGTCCGCGCTGCCTGATTGAAAGTGTTTATGCAGCCCTCGACGTAATCAGAGAGTGAGGCACGGCCAGCAAACGCCTTCGCATTGAGAGCGTAAGAGTCGGCCCACGCTTCCAGATGGAAGCGCTTAGCGACCGTATAATTCGGGTCGTCTTCCGAAAGCTTCTCAAGAAAATCACTATGCCCGCGATCATTCTGTTCAGAAGGCGGGATTGATGGTGAGTTGTCCACTACTTGGGTTCCCTCGGCGCCCTTAGAGTTGATTCGTTGCTTCATGTTAAGCAGGCCTTCGTCGACGGCTGACTTCATGGCCGCATTGATCTTCCGATTTAGGTCTCCTCCTGGATTCTGCAACGGCCTCTTGGTCCGCTTCGCCATTAGCTCAATCTCACCGCGAATGCTGGCAATGGTGCCCGCGGCAAACTGCCTCGCGCTCATCTGGAGGTCTTTCTCGGCCCGCTCGCCGGATGGCACGCTATAGCGTATGAACTCGTCTACATAGGCATCCGCCAGCGCGTGGACCATCTTTCGCACGCGCGCTACGCCCCAACTGATCAGCGCGGGCACATAGCCTCCACGGTTGCCGGTAAGCCGAACCTGGCGCAATACCTGAGTCTTCTGCTTTTCGTATTCCGCGAGCACGTTCTCGCGAACTAAAGCAAATCGGCCCTTGGCGAACTTCTCGATTTCGTGTCGATTCGGGCGGCCCGTGCGAATCGCGCCCAGTGCAATTTCCTCTGGGAGCCCTTCGTCTATGGCGGCTTGAACGGCCATCGTCCTCCCAACGATCCCCGAATGTTGCTGCCGCCAACCGGGAGGGTTCCCGGTTTTCTGCCTATCGATTTCATTAATCCGGTCTAGCCACTCCTTGATGCGCGGCTGCAGGATCTCCCGCAGTTGCATAGCTATTGAAGGCACACTATTCCGGTAACGCGAACTGAGCATTA
>JBEKNN010000101.1:0-28827 GCA_049522755.1 Bryobacteraceae bacterium
TTGGTAACGCGGTCGAGGCCCTTTTCATAGATCCACCCGTAGCCGCGCGTTTCCTTCACGCCGACGTTGAACCACACGGGCGAATTGAAGCAAGCCTTCTGCGTGAGCATCAGGTGAGCCAGCTCATTGCGGAAGTTTTCGCCGTCTTCGTCGGACTTAAAATAGCCGTCCTTCTTGCCCCAATCGGCGATGGTGTTGACGACGCGCTCGACAAGCTGCGCGACGCTGGTTTCGCGATCGGGAGAGCCCAGTTTGCCGTAAAAATATTTGCTGGCGACGATGTTGGTGGCGGTTTGCGACCACTCCGGCGGAACCTCGACGTCGCGCTGCTCGAAAATCACCGAGCCCTTATCGTTTCCGATCGAGGCCGTGCGCATTTCCCACGGAATTTCGTCGTACGGAGTTTTGCCAGGCTCGAGCCTGGCGGTGAAATACCGCGGAAATGCGATTCCGGTCTTCGTTTTGGTTGTTGTCTTAGGCTCCAATGTTTCCATTTTCGCAGTTTCCACGGCCAGCTGTCCCATCTGAATTCTCCTCGGCGTCCCTCTTCACGAATTGGAACGACTTCGTAATCTTGCCCCAATATGTGGGGTCCCGTCAAGAATTATATCTATATGCTGTACCTTGCAGTTACGGAATCGGGGGGTTCAAACGCACAAAAAACCCGGTGGAAAACCACCGGGTTTCTGTGGAAAACACGCGCTTCGAATTTGGTTATGCCATATTTGCGGCAACCCGGAGCGGCTCATCGAAGTGGCGGTGCGCCGACGCGATCACCCGTTCCACTTCATATTGCTCGAACGGCTGCGCCATGACGTCGTACCCGCCGACGTTCAAGACTTCCGCCCAGAGCGACTCATCGGCCGTGCGCGACGTCACTATCAATTGCGGCGGCTTCGTCAGGCTCCGCAAATCGTTCAAAACACGCCGCCAGCTCCAGTTCGGCACATCGGTCTTCGCGATGACCACCTTTACCGGATTGCGTTCCAGGCACTGCATTGCGCGTTTTCGATCCCGGGCCTCGAACAATCTCCAACCATGCTTTTTGAAGACTTCGTGGACTAAAAACCGGTCGACCTCATACTCGCCCACTAGCAGGGCGCAAACGTCGCTGTCGCGATCTTTTACATCCATTGGAATCCCGCTTTCTTCCCTAAGAGTACCGGGACGGCGCGGCTGGCGTCGGTGTCGCACAGTACAGAAGTCCGCCGATTGGTGCGTTCCATAACCGGGCGCATCGTCCCGGCAGCGGACACAGTAGGGCGGACCCCGGGCGGACCCGTTGGTCCTCGGCCCTCCCCCCGGTCGGCCTCTCAGGGACTACATTGGGCTGATTTTGCTGGGCGAAAGCGGGTCCAGGGGGACCCGCGCGGACCGGGGGGTCCGCCCTACGGAAGGCGCCACGCGTGCATATGTAGATGGCCCTCGCCGCCGACGTCCGCTATGCCGTTCGCCAGCTCCGGAGGAATCCCGGATTCACCCTTGTAGTGCTGGCTACGCTCTGCCTCTGCATTGGCGCCAATACGGCGATCTATAGCGTTCTGGATGCGGTCGTGCTGCGTCCGCTTCCTTATCCGGAGCCGGACCGTCTCGCCATGGTGGTCACCGCCAATGTTCAGCGGGGCGGCGAGGAGGTCGACTTCAGCCAGACCGGCGCCCTGTTCGAAGCCGTGCGCGATGGCGCTCCGGGCCTGGATTCAGCCGCCTATGCAAGCCAGAACGGCGTCAATTTCGTAGGGCGCGGACGCCCCGCGTACGTGCAGCAGCAGCGCGTTTCGGCCGGTTTTTTCCGCGTCCTGGGAGTGTCTCCCCTGATCGGCCGAGAGTTCTCCAGGAGGGAAGATGTGCCGGACGGTCCGCCGCTCGCGATGTTGAGTTATGAATTCTGGCAGCGGGGATTCCGCGGCGACCGAGGTATCGCCGGCAATACCATCAAGCTGCGCGGCGCCCTCTACACGGTGATTGGCATCCTGCCGCGCGGCTTCCGAAGTCCATCCGAACCGTCGCTGGCCGACCCCACCCGGCTTCCGGTGGATTTGTGGACGCCGCTGCAGCCCTCGCCCGCCGGCGAAGGCAGCGGATCGAACTATGGCGTGATCGCGCGCCTTAAGCCTGGGGTTTCGTGGCCGGAAGCCACCGGGCAGTTGCAGGCGCTGAGCCACGGCCTGATGCAAATTCGCAACTTCCCGCATGATTCCGATTCCACCGAATTCGAAGAACGCATTGTCCCCTTGCAGAGCGCACTCACGCGCGATGTGCGGGGCGGGTTGTACGTCACGTGGGCCGCGGTTCTGGCGGTGCTGCTGATCGGCTGCGTCAATGTCGCGGGCCTGCTGCTGGCGCGGGCCCCGGGCCGCTCGCGGGAGATCGCCACGCGCCTCGCGCTGGGCGGGAGCCGCGCCGCCATCGTCCGGCAGTTGATCGTCGAAAGCCTGGTGCTCGCCCTTGGCGGATGCGCGGCCGGTCTCCTCTTAGGAGCCTTCGCGGTGGATTGGTTGAAGGGGCTCGGCGCGGTGAATTTCGAAATCGTGCAGCCCATCGAGCTGGATTGGCGCGTGATGGCGGCTATGTTCGGCATCGCGCTGCTTACCAGTTTCGTGTTCGGACTTTTCCCGGCCATTCAAACCAGCCGCCTGGATATCCGCTCGGTCCTGATGGAAGCCGGCCGCGGGGTGGCGGGCGGCAGCCGCAATTGGCCGCGCTATGTGCTGGTGGCGGGCGAAGTCGCCCTGAGCCTGGTGCTGCTGGTGGGCGCGGGCCTGCTGGTGCGCACGCTGACTTACTTTTACGGGCTTAGTCCGGGCTTCGACACGCGCAATTTGATCGTGGCCGAATCGTCACTGCTCGATGCGCGTTACCAGAAGCGCGACGATATCGTAAATCTTTTCCATCGCGGCCTGGAGGGTATCCGCGCCATTCCGGGCGTCAAATCGGCCGCTGCCGCGCTGACGCTGCCCTACGAGCGTCCGCTCAACGACGGCTATAAACAACTGGATGGGTTCACCGGCGAACCGCCCCGCGGCGGCATGAGCGAGATGGTTTACGTGACGCCCGGGTATTTCGAAACGCTGGCGATGCCGCTGCTGCAGGGCCGCACCCTGCGCGAGTATGATACGGCGCAAAGCAACAAAGTAGCGGTGGTGAGCCAGACCTTCGCGCGCACCGTGTTTGGCAGCGCCGGCGCCGCGCTGGGGCATCGGCTGCGGATTGAAAACAACGACTGCGAAATCGTAGGCGTGGTGGGCGATGTGGAACAGCACAGCGGCTTGGGCGGCAAGCAGGGACCCATTTCCGTCGATCCCACGGTGTACCTTTCTATGGCGCAAAGTCCCAACGGATTCCTCTATGTCGTCCACCGCTGGTTCTCGCCCAAATGGGTGGTCCGCACCAGCGCCTCGCCGGCGCGCATAGAGCCGAAGATTCAGGAAGCCATAGCCGCCGTGGATCCCGAGCTTCCCGTTTCCCGGTTCAAAACCATGGATGAGCTTGCGGGCGTGTTCCTGCAGGAGCAGCGCTACATGGCGGCGCTGTTTTCCATGATGGCCGCGCTGGCGCTGGCGTTGGCCGCGATTGGCCTCTACGGCTTGATTTCGAGCACTATCGCGCAGCGCACGTACGAAATTGGCATCCGCATCGCGCTGGGAGCGACGGCCCGGGAGACGATAGCCGGCGCGATGAAGCCGGGCATTGTTTTGGCGCTGATCGGAATCGCCGCAGGGGCGGCGCTGGCGCGCGCCACGGTGCGCTTGTTGGAATCGATGATCTGGGGAATTCAGCCCACGGACCCGTTCACGTTCTGTTGCACCGCGGGGGTTCTGCTGTCGGTGGCGGCGGTGGCGAGCCTTGTGCCGGCGCTGCGCATCCTGTGGCTCGATCCGGCCAGAACGCTGCGCAACCAATGAGGGCCGGACAGTTTACTTATGTCTTGAACCGCTCGTCGATTTCCACCTGGTAGCCGCTGGAGAGCCGGTTGGTTTCGTTCGCCATGCCGACGACGGCCATCACTTCGGCGAACATTGCATCCGTCATGCCCGCCTTGCGCGCGCCGGCAGTGTGCGACGCGATGCAGTAGGGGCACTGGTTGCTGGCGCTGACGGCGAGGTAGATCATCTCTTTGGTCACCGCATCCAGCGCGCCCGGGGCCATGATCTGCTTGATGCTCTGCCAGGTGCGGCGCAGGGTCGCCGGGTCGTGGGCCAGGGCCTTCCAGAAGTTGTTGATCCAATCGGTCTGGCGCGTGGCCATGATGTCGTCGTAGACGGCGCGCACTTCGGGGGATGCATCCGCGTATTCGATCAGTCCAAGGGTAGCCATGGCTTCTAGTGTAGTGGAGTGTCTCGACGTGGCTGCGCATCGAGTGAGTGGTGGAATGCCGGCGGCTCCGATCGACTCAGTGACATTCGGGCTACCATAAGTCTGATGCGATGCGTGGTGGCTTTGATGGCGATGGCTCTGCCGGTCTGCGGAGCCGAGTTAAGAATCGATCACGTCACTCTCGCGGGCGTGCGGCTTGAGGAAATGCGCGCGGCCTTCACTGCCGCCACCGGCATTCCCACTGAGTACGGCGGCGCACACTCGAACCATGCAACGGAGATGGCGCTGGCGAGTTTTCCCGACGGCTCGTATCTCGAACTGATGGGCATCCAGCAGGGGGCCCATCCCGAGGCAGTGACGGCCCACACCTGGAATCGGTTCCTTCGCGATAACGGGGGGCCATGCGCATTCGCGTTGCGGGTGACGGATGTGAGCGCGGAAATCCAGCGACTCTCCAAGGCGGGCATCCGCGTCGGCGACGCCGAAAAGAGCGGGCGCACTCGCCCGGACGGAGTGGCGCTCGCGTGGGAGACCGCGGACGTGGGTACCGGGCCGCGAGGATCGTTCTTCCCGTTTCTGATTCGCGATTTCACATCGCGCGAGAACCGGGTTTACCCCTCGGGGAGGCCGACGTCGACCCGTTTCCACGGCGTGGGGCTGGTGGTAATCGGCGTCCATAATCTCGAAGGATCGATCGCTCAGTACCGGAAGGCGTTCCAACTTCCGGAGCCGAAGCGGCAGCGGGATGAGACGTTCGGCGCCGATCTCGCATGGTTCGAAGGAACCCCGGTGGCGCTGGCCGCGAGTCTGACGCCCGACTCATGGCTGGGCCGTCGAATTGCGCACTATGGCGACTCCCCTTGCGCATTCGTTCTCACAACTACCAGCGGGATGTTGGGTCAGAAGCCGTCGACTTGGTTCGGGCGGCCACTCTTCTGGATGGCCGACACGAAGCTTGGCTGGCATCTGGGCGCGTGGATGATTCCGTAGGCTGGAAAGGTCGGCTTGGCAGGGCGGGGTGGTGGTGAGGGCCGGGACGCGTTACGACGGGGTATCGCCGAGCAGGCGCTTTACCGTCATTAGCAACCGGTCAGGCGCGCTCGCTTTGTCAATAACCGCTGCCGCGCCGAACCATTGCGCAGCCTCCAAGAGTTCACGCCTCACCGAGATTGCAAGAACCCTGAGATGGGGCAACTCAGACCGAACCTCCTTCAACACGTCGAAACAACCGTCGACGGACATCTCGATGCCCAATACCAGAACATCGAATCGGGCGCCGCGCAAGAGGTCAAGCGTCTTCTCGCAAGAACCAGATTCGGTGACAGCGTAACCCGCCAACTTCAGCTTCCTGGCGAATAGCCTGCGAACTTGAGGCTCATTGTCGGCTATTAGAATCCTCGATGCGATTGAAATCGGTTTCGGCTGAGGCATTCGGTAGCCAGTGTGGTGGAAACGGGGATTTCTTTCATCGCCCGTTCTGATGACGCTTGAATTAGCGTAATTGATAACAGGAAACCGAGTGTAATGCGGACTTTGGGCGATATCCTGCGCCGGTAGTGCTTTGGGGCTAGTACCGGAAAGAGCGACTCGACCTCCTGGACGGTGGGGCAGCTTGCAACGCTGAGTGCGACCGGTCGAAGTGGAGTGCCGGTCTAACTGATGAGCTTCTTGCCAGCGGAACCAAAGTCGAAGAGTTCAACAAGCCGCCAATGCGACGGTACGGTTACACACAACGAGCACCGGTATCTACCTATGCCATCGATCGTCATCGTTGTGAGAACCGCCGGGTGCTATGACAACACAAGCCGGTCGCGGCACATAGATGGCAGCCATAGCCAAGCGCAGTCCTGGAAAGCGCTCATAAGAATTCTTATGAATTATCAGATTTGGTGAGAGTCGCTTAACTGAGATAGGTGATTCTCAAACCAGACGTTCATCGTAGAGTCGAAGAAGAGATCTGTCAAGACAGATCCAGGAGGTGGATCTGCATGAGACTGGAGCTCGCAGCGGCGGACGCGGACATGGCCTTCGAAGCGGACTTGCCGTTCGAGCTGCCGCCCAGGTTGGGACCCCGTCCGCAAAGTTGTGCGACACTTCCCCACGTGCAGCTCAACCAGTGGCCGCCGCCAAGAATCGCCGAGGCATTGCTTGGACGATGCCTGATTTTTCCCAACGTTCGGTCCAAACAAAGCAGGATGGCTTCGCCGGAATGCTACGCTCTTAGCTTGCCGGATGAATTCTCGGCCGGACCACCCTGGGCCTTTATCGTGGACCACGAATTCTGCCACCTACATCCATTGCCGGACGGAAGCATCCACCTGACGCTGCCGAAGGGTATACGAGAACGCGCCATACAGAGAGGCTGGGCCGAGCAACATCTAGTGTCTCGGGCGGGAATCCTACCCGAGACGCTGGTGATGGTTTATGCTCCTCGCGATTCCCACGAACTCGCGATCGTATTACAGTTAATTTGGCACTCGTATCAATTCGCCAGGGGCGTGAAAACCGAACGATGACGATGGCCGGCTAAGGTAGGAGAAATGGCGTGAGCAACTTGAGCGGCATATGGTACTTTGACTTACGTCCGGTGAGTGAGGGCGATGAGTCTTGGGTGCTGTGCGGCCTTGGCGACTCGAAAGACGGGCCAAGACGGCTTCGGCGCGGTCCGGGGCTGTTGATGGGGCAACACGCTTCCGGTTTCAACGCTGAAGATAACGACGCTGAAGACAACGACGCTGAAGACGACGGGGGAAGCGCCGTGTCGTCCGACGGCAGCATTTGCGCGTGGGACGGACGTCTGGACAATCGAAAGGACCTGCTGCTGCGGTTCGGCGATGCTCGCGCGCGAGGCATCGACAGCGAACTTGCCCTCCGGCTACATCAAGTCCACGGCCCGGATGGGCTCCGCGATTTGATTGGCGATTGGAGCCTGGTTATCGCCGACGCGAGATCGCGAGTGATCCTGCTGGCGAGCGACTACGCGGGCACACGGCCACTATATTATTGCCGAACCGGCGAATGTCTCAGGTGGTCCTCGTCTCTCTCGCACCTGGTGGGTTGGACTGGAGCGACTCAACTCGACGATGAGTATGTAGCAAGCTTCTTGACTAAGGGATCCGCGGCGCATAGGACTCCGTATCGCGGCGTTTATCCGGCGCCGCCGGGTCGCGCAGTGTGCATTTCCGCGCAAGGCGTCACAACGCGGGCGTTCTGGGACCTGCCTGTGGATAGAGAGACCCGCTTCGAGACTCCAGGATGCTATGAGGAGCAACTCGGGAATTTGTTCCGCGAGGCCGTAGCCGTTCGCCTGCCATCGAGCGCGCCCGTCTGCGCGGAACTGAGCGGGGGGCTTGATTCGTCGTCGATCGTTTGCGTGGCCGACAGCATCGCCAAAGAGCGCTCAGACGGTGGTCGAAAGCCCACTGTTTTCACTTATACGCACCAAGGCTCGACCGACGAGAAATATGTGAGGGCGGTGGAGCGCGCTCGAGGCCTTACGAGTATACGTCTCGATCTGGAAGAGTATCCATTCGTCGCACTGGATCAGCCCGGAAATGCGGCTCCAGCCTGGTGGGGTCCCAGGTTCACAGAGCTAAGACGTCGGCTTGCGGGTATTGGAGCGGGTACATTCCTCACCGGACAACTGGGCGACTTCATCATGGGTAACGTGATGGACGACTCAGATCAGGCAGTCGACTATCTCCGGGAAGGGCGTTGGCTGAGAGCGGCCCGAGAGACTTATGAGTGGAGTCAGGCACTGGGAATTCCGATCTACCCTCTTCTGTGGCGGGCATTGCGGACCGCATATTCCCCGTGGACAGCTTCTTTCGGATCGAGTGATGTCAGCTATGCTCCCAGCAGCCATGGGCAAGTTCACTCCCTGGCTTCGGGATTTCTAAAAAGGGTTTCGCGCAACCAATCCGAGCAGGTTCCGGAGCGAAGCTGGCGCGAGGCTCGGCCCGGACGCCGGGGCCGGTTTCGCGTGCTGAGTGAAATCCTGGATTCCCGATCCCTGCAAGCGCCGGAAGCCTTGCAGCACATCTCATATTCCCACCCATATGCACACCGCCCACTGGTCGAATTCATGTTGACCATCCCGCCTGGCGAGGTATGCCGGCCGGGTGAGCCGCGACGGCTTATGCGCCGCGCCTTTAAGGATTTCCTTCCGCCCGCGATCCTCCAACGAAGGTCCAAGGCGGCCTATACGCAGGTCTACCGGCAAGCGCTGATTCCACTGGCAACCGAGATGCTTTCGCAGCCGGGCCAGATCCGCCTGGTGACTCACGGCTATGTGGATGGCCATAGCGCCACGGAACGCCTGGCGCGTTTTCTTCGAGGCCTGGATTGCAACGAACTGCAACTGCGGCAATTGCTCCTGTTTGAGTTCTGGCTGCGGAATCGGGAAGGCGCGGCGAATTCGTCTGTGTCTTTGGGGGCGTCCACTATGCCGGACAGCGGCCGCAAGCGGGAGTTGTCTGCCCGGGCGTAGTAAGTGACAGACAGAGTCAATCATCCCTTCCTGGGAACTACGACCTCGATCTTTGTTCCCCGGCCCGGCGTGGCATCGAGCACGAAGGTGGCTCCAATACTTTCGGCGCGCTCCCGCATGCCTCGCATTCCCCAGTGATCCTTCTTCGCCGTTCCGACTTGCGGATCAAATCCCGATCCGTCATCTTGAACCGTCAAACGAAGTTCCTTGTTTGAATATGCCAGCGCTGCGACGACTCGCGACGGCCGGGCGTGGTTTACGGAATTGGTCATAGCCTCGCGGCCGATCAGATAAACATTGGCCTGCTGGTCATAGGGAAGCTGCTGCACACGGCCCTTCACCTCGAGCCAAACGGCAATGGACGTATCCTCGGCGAGCTGCGTCGCAATCGCAGACAAAGCCTCGGGCAGCGTGTTGTTCTCGAGCGCGGGCAAGCGCATGCTCAGAATGGTGCGGCGGGCTTCCAGTAACGAATGGTCCGCCTGCTCGATCGCACGTTCCAGTCTCTGTTTGCTAATTTCCGGAGCCGTGTCGAACTGACGGGCGACGGCCTCCAACTGGTAGACGACGCCGGCAAAACCTTGCAGCAGCGAATCGTGAAGCTCGCGCATCAAACGCGCGCGCTCTTGGGCGATGAGCTGCAGTCGGGAAACGACTCGCTGCACCCGAAGCCGGTGCGCGCCCCAGACAAGGAGCACAATTGAGCCTACGCACACGGCTGCAAACCACCAGGTCTGGTAAATATATGGCTTGACGCGAAAAGCCAGGACGGCTCCCTCCGTATTCCAGACACCATCGTTGTTGCAGGCGATCACATGGAATCGATACGGGCCGGGCGGCAAATCCACATAAGCCACATTTCTCCGTCCGTCGGCGTCGATCCAGTTGCGATCGAGCCGGTCCAGCCGATACTTGAAGCGGATTCGTTCCGGGACCATCAAGCTTAAGGCGGTGTATGCGATCTGTAGTTGACGGCCGCGGAAACCCACGCTACTCGTGGACGTTAGGTCCAGCGCCGTACCATCGACCACCGCCTGTTCGATCACCACGGGCGGAGGGACCGGGTTACTCCGAATGCGAGAGGGGTCCACGATCGCGAGGCCGTCCTGGGTGCAAAGCCAGATCCTGCCATCGTTCGATGTGGCGATCGGAGGATTGACCATGCGGCCGCTGGCGGTAAGGCGAAGCCCGTCGTTCGGGCCGAAGAGAAGAAAATTCACAGGCTTCGCGGAGGCGTGCGCGCTATCGAGATCGGCCATCGACGCCCGCAAAAGACCGGCTGCTGTGACGAGCCACAACGCGTGGCGCGAAGCGTCTTCGGCGATGCCGCGCACTCCTCCCTCAGGCAGGCCTTGGCGGGCAGTCCAGGTAGTCCAGGACCCATTGCGAAATCTGCTGAGTCCAGTTCCCGTTCCCACCCAGATGTCTCCGGCCGCATCCTGATGGATAGCGCCAATCGCACCATCTCCCAGACCTTCGGACGCGGTGTAGAGGCGGTACGAGTGTGCGGTCACCGCCGCGATGCCGCCGTGAAAATACCCGATCCAGAGAACGCCGCTGCGGTCGAATTGAAGCTGGTAAACAACCTCCTTCGGCAGCCCGGGAACGATCAGCGGGCACGCAACGCCGTTCTGTACCGTAAACAGGCCCCTCTTGCTATCTGCCAACGCGACTGTTCCATTGTTCTGTCCGCTGATAGCGAAGACGCGATCGAGAGGCCGCCCTTCCGTATCCCGGACTTGAACGAATCGGTTACCGGAGCTGTGAGCGAGTCCGGCGGCGGTGGCAACCCAAAGCTTTCCGCCTGGCTCTTCGTACAGCGATATTACACCCTTACCAGGCAGCCCGGAATCCGTCAGGTATCGGGTGATGTGAGTAGCTGTAACACGGTTCAATCCACCTCCAAATGTTCCGACCCAGGCGCCGCCCTGACGCGCCCCATGTACGGCCATCACCAGATCGCTGGAAAGCCCATCGGCGGTACTGAGGTGTACGACTTTCGGATCGCGTAACCGATCGATGCCTCTCGCGGTTCCGATCCAAAGGTCCCCTTCACGGTCTTCCGACAACGCATTGATCATGTCACTCGAAAGCCCGTCGCGGCGGGTGAACCTTTCCAGCCGGCCATGGCTCAACCGCAGCAGACCTTGACCGGGTATGCCCATCCAGATGTTGCCATCATGGTCTTGCAGCGTGACCTTCGGGAACGCCGACGCATATCCCGGTTGAGTGATCGCAGGTCGCAAGACGCCGTTGGAGAGTCGCAGCGTAGTTTTGCTGAGATCGTCCGCGATCAGCAGGCCGCCATTTGCCTCCTCAGCCAGTGACAAGACGTTGACGGGAGGGATGCTCAGGCAATCCGCCCGGCTTCCGGGCGACCAGCGGCACAGACCGCTCGACGTTCCGAGCCAGAGAACATGTTGACGATCCTCAAAAATGGTTCGCACGGGCCGCGCCGGCAAGCCTTCGCCCTGACCGTAGATTTGGAACGAATCATCGGGTAATAGCACTCCCAAACTGAGACCAGCGGGAGCTTGCCCGAGCATCCAAAGTCTCCCCAGGTGGTCTTCCAACATGCCGACGACTATTCCGCCGAGCCAATGATCCGCGGCTGGGTATGCGGTAAGGCGTTCGCGATCCAACCGGCTGATACCCAGAGCGGAGCCAATCCAAAGTCCGCGTTGGCCAGACGCGATCAGGAATCGAATGTCATTACCGGGAAGCGCCTCTCCGGCGCGCGGCTCCCAATGGACAAAGCGAATGCCGTCGAACCGGATTAGTCCCGCGCCAGTGCCCAGCCAGAGATATCCGTCACGGGTTTGAGCGATTGCTTGAACGGCAGGAAGGTCGGCCCCCTGTTCTTGCGTCCAACTGGTGTGCAGGTACTGCGAAACGGCCAGAGCGGGATCGAGGGCAACCAGTGACTTGGCCGAAACCAACAATATGATAATTCCGAACGTTAACCGCACACGCATCACTTTCGGGTTCTTCTAATGTACCGCGGTCTGCCTGGCTGCGGCGCGGGTTGTACGTTTCAGACTCGTCATTACAGAGCATTTTGCAATTCTTAGGAAAGGGTACGAGAGAATCCTCAGAACTCAGGTTAACCAAAAGGGCCAAATGCCGTATGTTGAATCGACTACCAAGAATCCACTGCTCCGGATGTGAGCGAAGTGAGAGCGGCTACGCAATGATCAACTATTTCACGAGATTCCGGGACATGGCACGCCGGGCTCCAAAGCCGCGCCAAACCGCCGAAGACCAGCCGATTGTGATATCGGCCGATGCCAGAGTGTCGTTAGACCAACAGGGCGCCGTGTTTCTCAATTCGCGGAGCGGAATCGTCTTCAGCTCGAATCATATCGGAGCACGGATCTGGAAGGGGCTGCTGGACCGCGAGGGCGTGGAAACAATCGCTGCGCGGATCAGTCAGGAAGCTGGCGCGCGGCTCGAGCTAGTTCGTCAGGATACAGCCGAATTCATTGCGGAACTGGAAACTCACGGGTTTCTTTCACACAGAGTTGGATGGCGAGGATGAGTCGACTATCCCGGTCGCTGCTTTATTTCCGCCTGATAAAGGAACTGCTCCGATATGACCTGATCGAGGCGATGCTAGGTTTTCATGGTGTTCGTAGAGGTCTTCAGGCTCGGGCATCCCGCCCGCGATTGAGCAGTTCGGAACTGGAGAACACAGTCTGTGAAGCGGTGCGCCGCATTGTCCCCTTCTATTGGAAACGCGTACGGTGCCTACAGAGTTCCGTCGTTACAGCACGCGTATTGCGTACCTACGGCGCTCAGGCGGATGTTGTGATTGGTTATCGGCCGGCGCCATTCATGGCCCACGCATGGGTGGAAGTGGGCGGGAGAGTTGTGAATGACTCGCCAACCTTTGAGCGCCGGCTGCAGATGCTGGAGCGATTTTGAAGAAGTCAGGAAACTTAACAACGAGAGGAGAAGAGATATATGTACGAGAGACCAAAGCTGAATGTAGTGGGAGAGGCCCGGGATGTGATCCTTGGGTGCTTTCCGACTGGCGACGACGTCGATGGCTCCTGGATCGGCGGTAGTTTCGAGTTCGCACCGGAAGAAGACATCGAAGAAGAGTAGCGGTGACTAGCAGCCGGGTTGTCAACCCCGGTCATCACTCCGGCATTGCACAGGGAGTCGGGAGTTATGTCACCCTGCACACGCAATTGGCGCAGATAGAAACGATCGGACGCGTTCCTGGAGCAGGGATGCATTGCGGTCAGGGATGAAGCTAGTCAGGATCAAGAGCACCGCGGACGCAGGCGACTGCGCCGCGGCTCCTGGCCGCGAACTACAGCCTGATGATGCCTCGTCGCAGGGCGGTTGTGACTGCCTGGGTGCGATCCGCGGCGCATAGTTTTTCCAAGATGTGTTTGACGTGGGCGTTGGCGGTGGCTTCAGAGATATCGAGCTCAAAGGCGATCTCTTTATTGCGTAAGCCCGTGGCTATCAACTGAAGCACTTGTATCTCGCGCGAAGTAAGATCGGGCCGCGGCAGATTTTCAGCAATTCGGGCTCCTACCTGCGAAGGAATGTACCGCTGGCCCCGGTGCACCGCACGTATTGCCTGTACCAGTTCTTTCCGCGCCATGTCTTTGAAGAGATATCCGCGCGCTCCGGCTTCAAGAGCCCGGTAGATCTCTTCATCTCCCGCGACAGTGGTCAGAACGATGAAGGCCGTATCGGACGAGCGGCTGCAAACCCGTTGGATGACTTGCGACCCTGCGATGTCCGGCAACAGGAGATCCATCAGCACTATGGCCGGACGTAATTTGCTCACCAATGCAAGCGCTTCGTTGCCCGTTCCCGCTTCTCCGACAACAGAGATATCCGCTTCCGCCGAGAGCATGGCATTGAGGCCGTCGCGGACGACTGGGTGATCGTCTACGATCAAAACGGTAACGGGCTTTCCAGGACTCATTTCATGCGAACCGGCCTTTCAGCGACCCGTGCAACCGGTGGCGCCCTAATCCTGCGGCCAGATGAAACCCGAATCGAGTATAGCAAGAAGGGCTTGCTGGTTTCAGACGATCGAGAAGCTATGCGAAGCCGTGCAGCGTCTTCTTGGACTATGCCAAGCCGCCTGATGTGTTCGGCGCGGGCGGGGCCGCTTCAGATCGATCCATCGGAAGCGAAGCGGGGTGTGAGCTCTCGCGCCATTTCGCCGCGCCGGAAGGGCGCCTTCCGCCTGGGGACGTGTGCCCGGCCCATGCTGGATGTGGCCAGTATCATATGTTCCGTATGATATAATCTGTCTGCTATAGAAGACACTTGGAGAAATCTTCCGAGGCAGCGCGTGAAACCCATCAACATGATCTCCGGCAGACCGGCTTTTCGAATTCTTCTCCTGGGCTGGCTTTGCGCAGCGATGGCATCCGGTCAAACCAACCAACCGCAAACGGCTCCCGCAACACTCACTGTCAGCGGCGACATTCCATCCCGGTTGACGCTGCAAGCCGAAGACCTCGCGAAGATGCCCCGTGTGACCGTATCCGTCCCGGATCAGGACGGAACCAAAATAGAGTACGAAGGCGTTCCGCTTCGCGAAATTCTGAAGCGGGCGGGCGCGCCAGTGGAGAAGGGATTGCGGGGCAAGACGCTCACGAGCTACATTCTCGCGAAGGCGCACGATGGCTACCAGGTGGTCTTCACGCTCGCGGAAGTGGCTCCGGAGTTTGGCAATGAGCAGATAGTGGTGGCTGACAAGCGCGATGGAAAGGCGCTGTTTGGGTATCAGGGTCCGTTCCGGCTGGTGTGTCCAAACGACAAAGCGGGCGCGCGCTCGGTACGCATGCTCGAGACACTGGAAATTGTACAGCTCCAGAAATGACGAGAGACAGCTATGCGTAGGATCACGCAGCTGCTGACGCCACTGCCGTTTGCCTTGCTGACAGTCGCGATGCTCGAACGGACTGCCGTTCCTGCCGAGCCGGATTCATCCCAAGAGTACTCATGGAATTTGCCTAAAGGCTTCCCGAAGCCTCACGTGCCACCCGGCAATCCGATGACCGCAGCCAAAGTGGAACTGGGCAGATATCTGTTCTACGACGCCCGCATGTCAGTGAACGGGAAGGCTTCTTGCGCCACCTGCCACAAACAGGAACTCGCATTCACGGATGGCCGGGCGGTGAGCGCCGGGGCCACCGGCCAACTGCATTCACGCGGCGCGATGAGCCTGGTCAACGTGGCGTACAGCGCGGCGCTAACCTGGAGCGACCCTCAGATGAAAAATCTCGAGGATCAGGCGCTGGTTCCGATGTTCGGAGATCACCCTGTGGAGCTTGGCTTGAGAGAGGGCGACGGCTTTCTGCCGATGTTGCGTGCGGACCCCAAGTACCAAACACTCTTCGAGCGGGCGTTTCCCGCAGACGACGACCGCTTCACCGTGAAGCGCGTCACGCAAGCGCTGGCGAGCTTTGAGAGGAGCATCATTTCCGCCCGCTCGCCTTATGACCGCTATCACTACGGCGGCGAAGACAGCGCCGTGTCCGATTCCGCCAAGCGCGGCGAGATACTGTTCTTCAACCAGCACCTTTCGTGCTTCCGCTGCCACGGCGGATTCAATTTTAGCGATGCGACGGTTTCCGGGAGCAATGCAGGGAGAGACATCGAATTTCACAATACCGGCCTTTACAATATTGCGGGCGTACTCTCTTATCCGGCGCCGAACACCGGTGCGTATGAGCATACGAAGATAGCCGCGGACGTTGGCAAGTTCAAGACTCCCACATTACGCAACATCGCAGTCACCGCGCCTTATATGCACGATGGCAGCATTGCGACGCTGGAAGGCGTTCTGGATCACTATGCGGCGGGTGGCAGGACGATCGACTCCGGCCCTCACGCGGGGATTGGTCATGACAATCCGAATAAGGACCATCTGATCGCGGGCTTTCAAATTTCCCGGCAGGATCGCGCGGATGTTATTGCATTTCTTGAATCGCTGACCGACGAAGCGGTTCTCCACGATCCAAGATTTGCCAGCCCGTGGTAGCGCTTAGACAGACGGTACCCTGTCATAAGCGCGCTTTTGTACATTTAGGGACGTCACCGCCAGAACTATCGGCGGAAGTGACCGCATCTGGCCGCACAATTGCCGCATTTGTAGTGTGGCTTCCACAGCTCAGTTCTCCGAAGCTAAGCCCGCGGCGACCCGGCTCGATGCGCGAAAAGTAACCATTCGAGAGCTTCTGCGGCCCCATACAAGATCGCTGACTCTGGGAATTTTGGCTGCCGTGGGGTCGGGCATCGCCAACCTTCTGGAACCCTGGCCGCTGAAGATCGTTCTCGACAATGTTCTGAAGTCCAAAGCGCCTGCCAGCGGCTGGCTGAATCATGTATTCTTTTCGCTCACCGGGGGCGACAAGGTCGCCATCCTGGAATTCGCGGCGATTGCGGTAATGGCGATCGCGGTGACCGGGGGACTCTGCTCGTATGCCGAAAAGCTGCTGACAACGAGCGTCGGTCAGTGGGTGATGCACGATCTGAGACAGACGCTTTACTTTCACATCCAGCGGCTGTCGCTGGCCTATCACGACCGGAAACGAACCGGGGACCTGATCAGCCGGGTCACCAGCGACATCGACGCCATCCAAACCTTCATCACTTCCTCGCTGCTCGATGCCCTTGTCGACGTACTCACGCTGCTGGGGATGGTAGGCGTCATGTTCTATATCAACTGGCAGTTTACACTGATCGCGCTCGCCATCGCGCCGCCGCTCGCCGTGGTGGTTTTCGTATATACGCGCAACATCAAGAAGGCATCGCGCGAAGTACGGAAGAAAGAGGGCGAGATTGTCTCGGTGATCCAAGAGGTTCTGACGTCGATACGCGTCGTGAAGGCTTTTGCACGGGAAGATTATGAACAGCGCCGCCTGGAGGAAGAGAGCCTGGAGAACGTCGAAGTCGCTTTGCGCGCGCGGAGCCTCAAGGCGCGTCTGGCCCCGCTGGTTTCAGTGATTGTGGCCGCGGGCACGGGGCTTGTGCTCTGGTTCGGATCGCGCATGGTACTGGCGGGCGGTCTGGAGCCGGGCTCGCTCATCCTGTTCATTTTCTATCTGGGTAAAATGTACAAACCCATGCAAGATCTTTCCAAAATGACCGACGCGTACTCCAAGGCCGCTATTGGATACGAGCGTATCCGGGAGGTTCTGGACACGCAGGGGGAGATCAAGGATCGGCCGGGAGCGCGCCGGGTTTCGCGACTCAAGGGGGCCGTGGAGTTCGAGCATGTCACGTTCGGTTACGATCCGAATCACCCGGCTCTCGAAGACGTGAGCTTCCAAATCGCGCCGGGCCAGGTGGCGGCGTTCGTGGGTCCTACGGGCGCGGGAAAGACGACTATCATAAGTCTGATTCCGCGCTTCTACGACCCTGACGCGGGTGTGGTGAAGATCGATGGCGTGGATATACGGCTGTTTCAGCAGCGATCGCTGCGCCGGCAGATCAGCTTCGTACTCCAGGAGACTGTGCTTTTCCGCGGATCCATCTGGCAAAATATCGCGTACGGCAAGCCGGACGCCAGCCGCGCCGAAATCCATCGCGCCGCCGAGCTGGCGAACGCCGACGAATTTATCGAAAAGATGCCGGACGGTTACGATTCGACGATCGGGGAGCGCGGCGTGACTCTCTCGGGCGGCCAGAGGCAGCGCATTGCGATCGCGCGCGCCGTCGTTCGCAATACTCCCATTCTGATTTTGGACGAGCCCAGCTCGGGACTCGACGCAGAATCCGAAAAGCTTGTCTTCGAAGCGCTGGAGAGGCTGATGAAGGGGAAGACTTCCATTGTAATTGCGCATCGCCTCTCCACCATTCGTTCCGCCGATATCATCTTCGTAGTGAGAGACCGAGCGATTGTCGAGCGCGGGAATCACGATCAGCTTACCGCCGCGGGCGGGCTGTACGCCGCACTCCATGAGATCCAATTCGGCGAATCTCCGGACCGGGAGTTGACCGGTTCATAACTTGTTGAGCGCGGCGATTCGGGTCTCTACAACGGCGGCGAACGCTGTCACATCCTCCGGGCCATACCCGGCGGCGCGAAAAGCCGCCGCAATCTGATCGGGCGAAAGGCGCGCGAGCATCCGCCCGACCCACCGCGCGTCGCTCAAGGGAACATGCCTGCCGATCGATTCGAGACGCAACCGCCGTAGATATGCCGGCGGATTGAAGAAGAGCAAATGGGTCAGCGCCGGCCGGGAGGGCGTTTTGAAATCCACATATTCGGGCGTAGCGCGAGTGATGAACTGCGCATGCGTGTATGCCTGGAGGTTTCCTTTTCCAGCCGGGCCGGCGTTGCCGGTCGTTCCGAAACTCGCGCCCAGATCGCTCACCACGTAGATAGGATGCTCACCCTTGTACTCGTAGATGGAATTGTTCTCATCCTTCAGGTCCCAGTTATCGATTAGCGCCATCATGACGCGCAATCCATTTAGACCGCGCGCATCGCCGATGGGGCCTCGCCAACTCCACGGGCCGAGTTTCTCCTGGCCTTTGAGATATCTCTTCAAGCGGACGTTGCGCATGGAGCCGTCAGCGGTAACCAGCGCCTGGCCGCGATGCAGATGCGCGGGCATTTCCTGAACCTGGAAATCCGGCAGGAAGTAGTCCTCGTCCGTGAAATAACCAACCGCCCAGACAAGGCGCGAAGCAACGGTTTCAGGGCGCGCTTCCGTACCTAGCTTGACCTTCCATTTCACTCCATCGCGATCGCGAACGACGAACTTGGGATTGGAGCCGTCCAGATCTTCCTTTTCAAAAGTGAAAGGGCCGTGGGGTTGGTCCTTTTCCCCGCCGGGCCCGTAATACAGATCGCGGGCGCCAACATCGCCAGGGTCCTGCCAGATTACTGCGCCGGCGAGCGCCTCCGGGCGCAGACTCTTCTTTACAGGCGCTGCGAACACTGAAAGAGTCAAGACGGCGAGAGTCAGGGACAGAAAAACGCGTGATCGAACCAGGTGTGATCGAACCAGGCTTGACGGAATCGGCGGCATGAACGTCTCCCACTGTCGTGAAGAGCAATACGGATACCAAATTGCAGTTATGCGGAATGGTAAGCGCCAATCTTGCCGCATGGAAGAGGCTTCAGTGAGATGTTTAGTACAGCCCGGCGATAGCATTCAGCCGTTACTCCAGGCGATCAGCGCTGCGAAGCGGAGCATTGAGATTGTGATCTTTCGCTTCGACCGGCGTGAAATTGAAAGAGCGCTGGCCGTGGCGGTGGCGCGCGGGGTGCGCGTCCGCGCGCTCATCGCCTACACGAACCGCGGCGGCGAGAAGCATCTGAGAGAACTGGAGATGCGCCTGCTGGCGGCGGGCATCACCGTTGCCCGTACCGACGACGACTTAGTCCGGTATCACGGCAAATTGATGATTGTGGACCGGCGTCAACTTTTTCTACTGGCCTTTAACTTCACTTACCTCGACATTGAGCATAGCCGGAGTTTCGGAGTCATCACCACTAACCGCAGACACGTGCGGGAAGCGGTAAAGCTCTTTGAGGCCGATACGCAGCGGCAGCCATATACGCCGGGCTGCGCCACATTTGTCGTCAGTCCTGTAAATGCGCGCAAACGCCTCTCCGCTTTCGTTAAGGGAGCGAAGAAGGAGCTGTTGATCTACGACCCCGAGATCAGCGATCGCGATCTCATTCGGCTGCTGGAAGAGCGGGCTGCAGCGGGCGTGACGGTAAAGATCATCGGCCGCCTGGATTCCGGCAGCAACAGTCTCGAAGCGCGGCGTCTGAGCCGGATGCGTCTGCATACGCGCAGCATCGTCCGGGATGGCCGCTATGCATTTATAGGCAGCCAGAGTTTGCGGCCGCTCGAACTCGACGCACGGCGCGAGGTCGGAATTATTTTCCGGGACGCGAGCGCGGTGAAACGCGTGGCCGGCACGTTCCACGCGGACTGGGCGTCGGCGGAAAGCGCCACCGCGCCGATGCGGGCGGACGAACCGGCCAAGGAAGCGGCGCCGGCCGCATCCAAAGTGGCCAAGAAAGTCGCAAAGGCAATGGCCCGTGGATTGGGCCCGGTGGCTCCGGTTGTGGAAATGACAGTGAAGGAAGTCGCCGGAGTGGAAACGGAAGTCAGGCTGAATTCCGTGGAGGTGGAGAACACGGTCAAGGATGCGGTCAAGAAAGCAGTCAAAGAAGCGGTGAAGGATTTGGTGGAAGAAGCTGTGGCAACGCAGAGCTGTGAGAGCGGCGACTAAACTAGGCGCTCATGGCACACGCCGGCATTCAGGGCCCGCTGGGGACGCTCATCGAACAGCACCACTGGCAGCGATCATTTTCGCCGGAATTGACAGATTAGTACCTTACCTTAAGCCTTGCGCGAGGGCGGATGGCGCAATATAATCGGAAGCCATGATGAAACCACAGATCCTCGCCGCTCTGCTTGGCTCTTTACTGGTAATTGGAGGCACTGCCGTCGCGCAGGCGCCCAAGACTAATGTCTCTGG
This sequence comes from Bryobacteraceae bacterium, assembly GCA_049522755.1. Classification (GTDB taxonomy): domain Bacteria; phylum Acidobacteriota; class Terriglobia; order Bryobacterales; family Bryobacteraceae; genus PALSA-243. The sequence continues at coordinate 20,291 of JBEKNN010000101.1, forward strand.
CGCACGCCATCCCAATCTCGCCGCTGCTCAGCGGCTTTGCCCCAATTGCCTTTGACAAGATTGTCGAAGCGCAGAAGGCCAACGAATGGGACATGGCAGGTCACGCTCAAAAAGCGAAGGATCTGCTCGATCAGGTGAATAACGAGTTGAAGCTCGCGGCGCAGGCGGCGAACAAAAACGGCAAATAGACTTTGCGCGTTCGGCGGAACTGATCGACGCCGGGTTGCGGCTCTGTAGCTCTTACCCGCCGTCAACCCGCTATATACCATACCACTGTTCCCGGCTGCCCCGGATCGTCGCCGTCGTTGTGTTCGTTGCGGCCGAACCCGCCGAGGCCGTACCGACAGCGATGCTGGTGTCGCCTACGGCTTCCAATCCGGTGCAGTAGATCACCACCTCGGCCCCGATACTACAGGCGTTCCGGGATGCGCTATCACTCCCTACCCGAGTACCGCACCAGTACTCTTCCTGGTACTACTAGAGCGAAAGCGACTTAGTCAAACAACGACGGGAGGCAGAAGCTAACCCCGCATTTGTTAAATGTGCCAATTCGGCCGGAAGGGGTCACGCGCGGCAAGAAAAAAAGCAACGAATAGTACTGGTTTGGCACTATCCGTTATGGAATTACGCTATACAACATATGAAGCTATGCGACGCACTAAGCGTAACGAATTGCACCATTGATGCATTAAGGCGTAAAATCCAACAACAGAAAGGATTGCTCTTGTCCACGGGGAAAATCATGGAGTTGCTTCGCTCCGCGGAAGCTGATCTTGTCCCGCTGGCTTATGGACAGTCGCGGGATGGCCGCGTGGCTGTACCGCGATTCTTCGCCGGATATGCCGAGGACTATGTTGCCGGAATTCCGGGCGTTTCCCAGGACAACGTGAAGCGCGACGGGCGTTTCACTAAGGCCTGCTCGAGTTGGGATATGGGTGAGCACAATGGCGCCGACTGACCGCCGCAAGCGTATTACCGACGTCTTCCAGCTTGCCGTGCAGAGGCCGATCGAAGAGCGCCACCGCTTTGTGGAGCGTGAATGCGGCAGTGACAACACGCTGATGCATGAAGTGGAATCGCTGCTTTCCGAGTATCAGACGTCCTTTGAAAACTCGCAGGACATCTTCACTCAATCCGCAGCGGCCCAGCCCGCGCCGCCGCCCATGAAGCGGATTGGTAAATACCAGGTCACCAAGGAGATCGGCAGCGGTGGATTTGGACGGGTCTACAGCGCGATCGATCCGGGCTTCGGCCGTACCGTCGCTGTCAAAGTGTTGAGCGCGCCCGGCGATCCGGACCTGGTGCAACGCTTCCGCGCCGAAGCTACCACGGTCGCCAATCTGCACCATATGAACATCGTCAACGTCCACGATTTCGGCGAGCAGGATGGAGCCCCATATCTGGTCATGGAGTTTCTGGAGGGCGCCAACCTCCAGGACCTGATCCGACAGAACTCGCTAACGCTGCTCGAAAAAATCGAGATCATGACCGAAGTCGCCAATGGCCTGCAATGCGCGCACGATCGCGGCATTACGCATCGCGACGTCAAACCGGCCAACATCATGCGGCTTGCCAACGGCTCGGTGAAGATCATGGATTTCGGCATTGCGCGCATTGCCACGGACAGCACGCACCTTACGCAAACCGGTTTCATTATCGGCACCTTGTCATATATGTCGCCCGAGCAATTCAACGGCGCGCCGGCCGACCCGCAGTGCGACATTTTCGCTTACGGCGTTACGTTCTACGAGTTGCTCACCGGCCGGAACCCGTTCGCCTCGCCCAATACCGGCGAAACCATTACGCGCATCATGACGGCCGAACCGCCGCTGGTGAGTTCTCTGGTTCCCGGATGCCCGGAGGGCCTCGACCGTATTGTGAAATCGACGCTGGCGAAGAATCGCGAAGCCCGCTACAGCAGCCTGTCGGACGTGGCGCTGGACGCCAGGCCGATCATTATGGAGCTGCAGCGCGGCCAGGCGGGCCAACTCTATGCGCAGGCCAACCAGCTTTTCACCGGCGGCCAATTGGATGCGGCCCAGGCTGCGGTTCGCAAGGTTCTCGACTTCGACCCGGTCCACGCCGCGGCCCGCCATCTGCGCACGCAGATCGAACAGGCGCTGCACCGCCGCGACGATGCGGGCCGCGCGGGTTCGCTGCTGGATAAAGCCGAGAAAGAGCTGCGCAACCGCCAGTGGCAGGATGCCGAGACCTCTCTAAACAAGATCCGCCGGTTCGGGCTGTCCGATCCCCAGATCGTGACCCGCCTGGAAAAGGCCGACGCGCAGATCGAGCAGGCCAGGCGCGCCGAGAGGCTGCTGATTACGGCGCGCGAGGAATTGGGTAATCGGCATCTCACGGAAGCGTTTCGGCTGGTATCGGAAGTGTTGGGCGCGGACCCGGCCAACCAGACCGGGAAGGATTTGCTGCAGGAAGTCCGCGCCGGCATGGCGCAGCGCGAAGCCCAGCGCAGGCTGCAAGAAGAGATCGCGCGCGCCGAAGGACTGTTGCTGATTGGCGAAGCCGAACAAGCGCTGGCGTCGATTGCGGAGATTGAGAAGCGCCATCCGGATTCGTCCGAGGCGTGGGCGCTGCGGAACCGCGCGGAAGCGCAGCAGGCGGACGAGATTCGCAAGCGGCGTCTGGCGGATGGGGCGGCCGAAGCCAAGGCGCTGCTGAGGAACGGGAAATTAGAAACGGCTCTGGTCAAGATCAACGAACTGCTGGCCGATTTCCCGAGCCATGTCGAATTGAAGGCTTTGCAGCGCCACGCCGCGGAGCGTTTGGCGGCCGAACGGCGCGCGGCCCAGATCGCGCAGCTCAAGGCGGACGCCGCGCGCCTGATCGGTCGCCAGGAGTACGACCAGGCCATCCGCGCACTGGAGGCGGGCGTCGCCAAACTGGGCGACGATGGCGAATTGACGCGTCTCTTGCAAAGCGCCATCGCGGGTAAGGCAGTCGAAGAACGGAAACTGGCGGTTTCTCAGATTGCCGAAGAGGCCGGCCAGTTGCGCCGCCAAGGCAAGCTGGAAGAGGCCCTGAATGTGGTGCAACGGGCCATCCAGGCGTGGGGCGAAGAAGCGCCGCTGCCCGGCCTGCTGCAGGAGATATCGCAAGAGATTCAGGCGCGCGACCGAGAACGCGCCATTCACGATGCCCTGCGCAAAGCGGGCATTATGTTCGAGCAAAAGAAGCCGGATGCCGCGGCTCTGGTGTTGCGGCAAGCGATGGCGCACTACGGCGAAGACCCGGAGTTAGCGAGGCTCTTGAAGCTCGCCGAGGTGCAGCTTCAGGCTCGCGAAAGAGTGGGTCGCGTGGGCGGTATTTGCGATGCGGTTCGGCAACTGGCTGCCGCGAGACGTTGGCAGGAGGCTTTCGACCGCGCCGAGGAGGGGCTGCGCGCCTTCCCCGGCGAGCCGGTCCTGATCGCCGAGTGGGAAGCTGTCCGCGCCTACCTCGGCAGAGAGCGCCGCGAGCGCGCTATCGCGGAAACCCTGGCCAAAATGCAGCCCATGCTGGCCGACCGGCGCGTGGACGAAGCTACCAAGCTGCTGAACGCCAAGCTGGTGGATATCGGAAAAGATTCGCGGCTGCTCGACGTGCAACGGAAACTCGCCGAACTTGCCGCGCGAAAGGAGGAAGCCGAGAACATCGATAAAGTCTGCCAGGAAGCCATGGAACTGCGGGCTGGGGCCCGCTTCGACGATGCGGTTCGCTTGCTGGAAGCCTGCGAGGTCCGTTATCCGGGCGCCCCCGGAATCGCCGCCGCGCTAGCGGATGCCAAGAGAGCGCGCGAAGCTTTTCGGCGGAAGAAGGAGATCGATTCCGCCCTGGCGCGCGCTTCGGAGCTGGTTCAAAAGGGCGAATTCGAATCCGCGCGTTACGCGCTGGAAGACGTAATCGGGTCGTATCCGGATTCGCGCGAGCTGGCCGACGCCGTGGCGCGCATCCGGTCGCGCGTCGAACAGGGCGAGCGTCAGCGCGAAATCGCGCAACTGACCGCGTCCATCGAGCAGGCCATCGCGGTGCGCGAATGGGGCCACGCGGTGACGCGCTCCGACGCCGCCATCGAAAGGTTTCCGCGCGAAGACATGTTTGCGCGCTTGAAGCGCAAGGCCGAAGAGGGAAAATACAAAGCGGACATCGACGATATCGAGGCCTCCGCATCGGCCGCTCGCCGCGCCGGCGATCTGGACAGAGCTGCGGAGATAGTCGCCGCCGGGCGGCAGCGTTGGGACAAAGAGAAACGGCTGCGCGAACTGGGAGACGAGATTGAAGACGCTCGCGCCGAGGCCGGCGTGGCGGCGGCGAAGGCGATGGCTGACGCGGGGAATTACGCCGAAGCCGAGGGGAAGATCGGGGAAGTGCTGGCGCGGCGACCGAAGCTTGCTAGTGGCGTCGATCTGGCGGAAAGCATCGCCGCGCGCAAGGCCGCCGCACGCGTGAAGAGCGGGTGGCGGAGCAGATTCGAAGCGGCTTGTACACGCTGCCTGCGGTGAAGCTGCGGGCGCAGAAGAGCAAATAGCGGGACTACCTCGGCGCGGCGGCAGCGGCGGGCGTCAGCGCTTTGATTGGGGTCTTCTGGCTGGTGTCGCATACGCCGACGGACGCGGGCCAGCCTGCGACGCAGCAGCCTGCGGTGGTTAATCCGCCAGCGGCTTCGGCTGCGGCGGCGGAAAACACGACTGCCGCGCCGCCAAAGAGCGATGCCCGGTCCACGAAAGCGCTCGACAAGGAAACGCCGCCCCCAAGACCGATTCGAAAAAGCCGGCCGATAAATCAGCACCGGCGACCACTCAGGCGGCCGCGGTGAAGACCTCAGCCGCAGGCTCCAACGCAGCCGGCGCCGTGCGCCACGACGCCATTCGTCCTCGCCGATTATGGCGGCGCGCAAGCGGTCGATCTGAATTGGAGCGGGAGCGCGCCGCTATCCACCTTGGGGAACAATTAGAATCCGGCAGAGCTACTTCTGCAGGAAAAACTGGCCCACGAACATCGCGTCGATGCCCGACGAGTAGAAGCTGCGCACCGCATCGCGCGGCGTGCAGACCAGCGGCTCGCCGAACAAGTTGAACGACGTGTTGTAGAGCACCGGCAAACCGGTCGCGGCGCCGGCCGCGTGCAGCAGTTTCCAGTAGAGCGGATTCTCGTCGCGGTCCACCGTGTGTACGCGCACCAGATCGTCCGCCAGCAGGGCCGCGGCGAATTGTTTGCGATAGGGCGGCTTCACGCGGCCCACGGTGGCGAGGAATCGGGCGTTCGGCCCCGTCTCGAAATATTCGCCGGCCAGCTCCGCCGGAACCGACGCCGCAAACTTGCGCACCTGCTCGCGATGCTTGATAAAGATGTTGAGGTTCTCAGTGGAATATGGGTCGAGCGGCGACGCCAGAATGCTGCGGTTGCCCAGCGCGCGCGGGCCGAACTCCATGCGGCCGTGCATCCATGCCACAATCTTGTTCTCGCTCAACTGCTCCACGGCCGTCTCAATCAGCGCTTCGGTGGTGAGCATGTAGCGGAAGCGCAGCTTGCAATTTTCCACCACCTGCTTGATCTCGGCAGCGGCGAATGCCGGGCCCAGGCATAGGCTCGAAAGCGCCACGCGCTTCTGTTGCGCGAACGCCGTATGCCACGTTTCCAGCGCCGCGCCGATCGCGGTTCCGGCGTTGCCCGCAGCCGGCTGCACAAAAACATTCTGGTAACCGGAGCGGGTTTCGAGCGCCGAGACCAGCAGCGCGTTGAGCCCCAGTCCGCCCGCGAAGCAGAGATTGCGGCCGGCGCCGGCCATGCGAATAACGGCGGCTTCCACGGCCCGCTGCACGCCGGCCGCGATGTGCGGACGCAAGGCATCGGGAATGGCTTCGGCCTCTGCTTCGGCTTCTGCCGCTTCCGGGCGCAACCCCAGGCGCTCATAGAAGCGCGCGCTGAATCCGCCGCGGCTGAATCGTTCGCTGGTGAAGTAGGTGCGGTCCAGGCGCGGTCCCTTGTCGGAAAGCGCGAGAATATCGAGGAACAGATCCTTGTACCGGTCGTCGCCGTGCATCGACATCCACTGCACTTTGTGCTCGTCGGCGTTGGCTTCGAGGCCCAACAGTTCCGTGACGCGTCCGTAGAGATCGCCGGGCGAATCGGGCGCATAGTACTCCTGCTCGAGCGTCATGCGCGAGCCCTGCGCGAGCCAGCGCGCGCCGCAGCGGAAATCGCCGCCGCGATCGAGCGTCAGCACGGCGGCCTCCTCAAACGGCGACGCGAAATAGGCCGAGGCGGCGTGCGCCAGGTGGTGCTCCACCACCGACAGGCGGCTGTTGGGAAACTGCGCGCGCAGTTGGGCGTAGAAATCGGAATCGGGAACCGGGCGCGCTATCGCCACCGCGTCCACATCCGGCGGCTTGACTCCCGCGAGCTGCAGACACATGGCGATGGAATGCTCCGGCAATCCGCTGGCGCCGCCCCAATTCAAGCGCCGCCGGATAAGCTTCGATTCCTCCACGGCCGCCACCAGCTCGCCATCGCGCAGAATCGCCGCGGCGGCATCGCCCAGAATGCCACCGATTCCCAGGATGATCATTGACCCTGCCGCTTCTCGATCTTGGCAAAGGAATCGCGCAGGGCCACCGTGCGGTTAAAGACGGGCTTGCCGGGGGCGCCATCGGGATCGGCGCAGAAATAGCCCAACCGTTCGAACTGATAGAAGCTCATCGCGGGGACTTCGCCCAGGCTCGGCTCGAGCTTGCAGCCGGTGAGCACTTCGAGCGATTTGGAGTTCAGATTCGCGGTGAAGTCCGCGCCCTCCGCGGTTTCGTTGGGGTTCTCCACCGCGAACAGGGTTTCGTAGACGCGCACTTCGGCGTCCACGGCGTGGGCCGCCGACACCCAATGAATGGTCGACTTCACCTTGCGGCCATCGGGCGCGTTGCCGCCGCGCGTCGCCGGGTCGTAGGTGCAATGCACCTCGGTCACTTCGCCCGCATCGTTTTTCACTGCGCCAACGCAAGTGATGAAGTAGCCGTAGCGCAGGCGCACTTCCCGCCCCGGAGAGAGCCGGTAGTATTGCTTGGGCGGATCTTCGCGGAAATCGTCCTGCTCAATGTAGAGCACGCGCGAGAACGGAACTTTGCGCTTGCCGGCGCTCTCGTCTTCGGGATTGTTGACGGCGTCAAGCTCTTCCACCCGGTCTTCGGGATAGTTGTCGATCACCACGCGCAGCGGCCGCAGCACGCCCATCACGCGCGGCGCGCGCTTGTTGAGATCTTCGCGAACGAAGTGCTCCAGCAAGCCCAGCTCGATGATGCCGTTGGTCTTCGAAACGCCGATGGTTCCGCAGAAATTGCGCAGCGCTTCCGGCGTGTAGCCGCGGCGGCGGATGCCGGAAAGCGTCGGCATACGCGGATCGTCCCAGCCGCGCACGTGGCCGTTCTGCACCAGGGCCAGCAGCTTGCGCTTGCTGAGCAGCGTGTAAGTAAGGTTGAGGCGGTCGAACTCGATTTGCTGCGGATGATAGATGCCGAGCGCGTCGCAGAACCAATCGTAGAGCGGGCGGTGGTCTTCGAATTCCAAGGTGCAGATGGAGTGGGTGACGCGCTCGATGGAATCGGACTGGCCGTGCGCGTAGTCGTACATCGGATAGATGCACCACTCGCTGCCGGTGCGGTGATGCGATTCGTGCAGAATGCGGTACATCACCGGGTCGCGCATATTGAGGTTGGGCGACGCCATATCGATTTTGGCGCGCAGCGTACGCGAGCCATCGGGAAACTCGCCAGCCTTCATGCGCGCGAACAAATCCAGGCTCTCTTCGACGGAGCGGTTGCGATATGGGCTGTCCGTGCCCGGCTCGCTGAGCGTGCCGCGATACTTGCGCATTTCCTCGGCGCTCAGGTCGCACACATACGCCTTGCCGGCTTCGATTAACTGCACCGCCCACTTATAAAGCTGGCCGAAGTAATCGGAGGCGTAGAAGACCCGGTCCTCCCAGTCGTAGCCCAGCCAGCGCACGTTATCCATGATGGAATCGACATACTCGGTCTCTTCCTTCGAGGGATTAGTGTCGTCGAAGCGCAGGTTGGTCTTGCCGCCAAACTCGGCCGCCAATCCAAAATTGAGCCAGATGGATTTGGCGTGGCCAATGTGTAGATAGCCGTTCGGCTCCGGAGGAAAGCGCGTCTGGACGCGGCGGCCGTACTTATGGGTGCCGATGTCTGCGCGAATGATCTCGCTGATGAAGTTGGAAGGACCCGCTGGAGTCATATCGATTTGAGTTTTTCGATCGCTTGCTCGATACGCGCGAGAGAAGTCTCCCGCCCGAGCGCTTCGAGCGTGCCAAATAGCGGCGGCGCGTTCTTGCGGCCGCAAACCGCCACGCGGATAGGCTGAAACATCTGGCCGGTTTTGATGCCGAGCTCGCCCGCGGCCCTGCGCAGCGCGGCATCGAGTTCATCGTGCGTGAAACCGGTGGCGCAAAGAACTGCGCGTCCGCTTTCCAGCGCCCGCAGCGCCATTCCGGCGTCGCCCTTTTGAGGAATTAATTCGGCGGGGTCATA
>JBEKNN010000102.1:0-28787 GCA_049522755.1 Bryobacteraceae bacterium
GCACAGGACGCTCCGTTCCCGCCCACGCCGCCCGCCGCGCCGGTCGCACTATTCGAGCAGGACCCCCCGTTCCCGCCCACGCCACCCGCCGCGCCGGCAGCGCCTGTCGCGCAAGACCCTCCGGTCCCTCCCGCGCCGCCCGCAGCGCCGGCAGCCCCAGTCGCACAGGACCCGCCGGTCCCACCGATGCCCGCTCCCGCGCCTCGGCCGATGAGGTTGCTACAGGGGCAGGGTGGACCCCAGCCCGACGGCGGCATCCAAATGGATTTCCAAGTAGATCAGGATCAAGTCCGCGATCTGGCGCAGCAGGCGCGCGAACAAGCACGAGAGGCCGCCGAGCAAGCGCGGGAACAGGCCCGCGAACTCAACGAGCAGGCACGCGAACAAGCCCGCGAGATGGACGAGGAGGCGCGCAAGCAAGTCGGCAATTTCAACTTCGACGCCTTTCGCACTCCTTTGGCGCTGGGACAAATCAAGATGGATGGTCCCCGGGCCGCCATGGTTCGCAACGACAACACTCTCTACGGCCGCGGCCTCACCGCGCTTGACGACCATCACTACGATCAAGCCCTCGACGACTTCACCGAAGTGGTCAGCCGCGGCGGACCGAAGGCCGATGGAGCGATCTACTGGAAGGCGTACACCCTCAACAAGCTCGGACGCCGCGACGAGGCTACCGCCGCCATCGCGCAATTGCGCACCGCCTACGCCAGCAGCCGTTGGCTTGAGGACGCCAAAGCGCTCGAGCTGGAGGTCAAGCAGGCATCGGGCAAGCCGGTCTCGCCCGAAAACGAGGCGGACGACGATCTGAAGCTCATGGCGCTCAACGGCCTGTCGCAATCCGATCCGGAGCGCACCTATCCCCTGATCGAGAAGCTTCTGAAAGGTCCGGCGTCGCCTAAGCTCAAGAAGAAGGCCATCTACGTACTGGCTACCAACAGTTCTCCCCGCGCCCAGCAGTTGCTCGAACAGATCGCGCGCGGCAACGGCAATCCCGATCTTCAATTGACCGCCATCCGGTACATGGTTGAGAACAAGCAGCAGCCGAACCGCTCGCAGGTTCTGATGGAGATCTACGCTTCCACCAGCGATGCGGCGGTAAAGCGCGAGATTCTGAACGCGTTCCAGAATAGCCGCGACACCGACCACCTGCTGCAGATCTTCAAATCCGAGAAGGATTCCGGATTGCGCAGCGACGCCCTTGGCGGACTGGGCGAAAATTCCGGCAACGCCGAGTTGTGGCAGCTCTTACAGGGCGAAGCGTCGCCCGAGGGCAGAATTCAGATCATCAACGCGATGTATAGGAACGGCAACACGGACAAGCTCACCGAAGTGGCCCGCACAGATAAAGACCCCAAAGTGCGCATGGCGGCTATCAATGTGCTCGCTTCCTATAGGGCGCCCAACATGGGCGAGACAATGGCTTCCCTCTACGCATCCGAGCAGGACCCGCAGGTGAAACGCTCCATCATCAATCACCTCGCAAACCAGCGGAATGCCAAAGCGCTGGTTGACGTATTCCACAAGGAGCCGAACATCGACCTGAAGAAAGACATCCTGCAGCGGCTTCAGAACATGCACACCACCGAAGCCAACGAGCTCTTTCTGGAGATCCTGAAATGACCCGGGCGCTCTGCCTGCCGGCCGCGGCCATCTGTCTGGTAGCCGCGGCGCTCCCGCTGGCCGCCCAGCCCAAGCTGCTGATGAACGCCAACCTGGACACGCGCTCCGCCGGCGCCGGTCTGGAAGCGCCCTTCCGCTCGCTGCTCACCGCGTCGCCGCAGCCGGCGTGGATCGGCTGGGCGGTTCCCTCCGTCCGCAGTTACAACATGGGATGCGAGTACGTCTTCCGCGACGGCCAATCGGTATCCGGCCAGGGCGTGGTGCATCTGGAGCCGCCCGATCACGCGATCATCATCGTTCGCGTCGATCAAAACGCGGTCAGCCGCATCCGCTACGTCTCGCCCGATTGCGAAATCGACGCGGGCGGCGTGCCGATGCACTGGCTCACCGATGTGCAGCCGGCGCAGAGCGTGGCCCTGCTCGCGACCTTTGTGACCGAGCGGGAACCGGGCAGTTCGAGCGCGATGGGCGCGATCGCCATGCACGCCGACGCCTCCGCCGATCAGACTCTCGACCGGCTGGCGGGCGCGCAGCAGCCGTTGTCGATCAGGCAGCGGGCCGTATCCCTACTGGCGTCGGAGCGCGGCCATCACGGTTTCGAGATGGTCAAGGATCTAATCGCCAACGATACTGATGAGAGGATCAAAGAACGCGCCGTACAGGCCCTGGGCAACAGCAAGGATCCCGCGGCGCTCGATCTGCTGCTCGAAACCGCACGCCGCAACAGCAACCCTAAGCTACGCGCGCAAGCCCTTAGCGCCCTGGTGCGCCGTCCCGAGCCGAAGATCCTCGACACGCTCAAGGCCGCGATCGACGACCCTGACGTCACCGTACAACGCCGCGCCATCTCCACCCTGAACTCACTGCCCGACGGCGAGGGCATTCCGCTGCTGATTCAAGTGATCAAGACCACGAAAAACGCCGAGGTGCGCAAGCAGGCGATGAACACTCTGCAAGGCTCACGCGACCCGCGCGCCCTGGCCTTCTTCGAAGACGTCCTCCGGTAACGCCGGCGGTCTTGCCGCCGGTGCTTTTTGCCGCGGTGGCTTTCACGCGCTTGACGAAAGACCGGCGGCAAGACCGCCGGCGTTACCGGCCCTTAAAAACCACTCCGCCCTTCATCACGAACAGCATCTTATCCAGCGCCGCGATATCCGCCGTGGGGTCTCCCGCCACGGCCACAATATCCGCAAACTTCCCCGCCTCAATCGACCCGAAGCGCTCCTGCTGCTCGATCACCGTCGCACCGCCAATTGTTGCCGATTGAATCGCCTGCATGGGCGTCATGCCCCACTTCACCATGATGGCGAAATCGCCCGTCTCCGTCTCCGTCCACGCATACCCGCCGATATCCGTCCCGTAGACAATCTTCACGCCCTTCTCCACCGCCCGCTTGAAATTCGCGGCGCGAAACTGGTTCAACTCCGAATTCGCATTGCGGCCGCCGCGCTGATAGATGTAAAGCGTCGGGCACCAGTACGTCCCCTGGCGGATCATCAGATCGATCAGCGCGTCGTCCACGCCATTGCCATGCTCGATCGAATCCACTCCCGCCTTCACCGCCTGTTCGATAGCCTCGCGGCCGCCGGCGTGCGCCGCCACCTTGTGGCCCAGCCGGTGCGCCTCATCCACAATGGCTTTGGCTTCCTCGTCCCTGAAATTCGGCCGCGAATGCACGCCCCCGTCGCGGAACTGCGTGCCTCCGTCGGCGTAGAACTTGATCCAATCCGCGCCGTACTTGATCTGCTCGCGGACGGCTTTGCGGATCTCGTCCGGCCCGTCCACGAACTGCGTCCCCGTCGGCATATTCTGCAGCTCCCACGCGAAGCGCGTCGGGTTATACATGCCCGTCGGCGCCAGCGAACGCGTGGCCACAAACATCCGCGGCCCCGGAATCACGCCGCGGTTAATCGCCGTCTTCACGTCGACATCGGCATACATCGCGCCCTCGGTCTCCAGGTCGCGAATCGCCGTAAACCCGTTGTTCAGCGCGATCTGCGCCGAGACCGTCGCGCGAATCGCCCGGTACGCAATCGATTCCTTGATCAACTGCTCGTCGTAATCGCTGGGCGTGGGATGCGCCTGCAGCAGAATGTGGGTGTGATTATCGATCAGCCCTGGCAGCACCGTGGCGTCGCTCAGGTCGATGGTGCGCGCGCCCGCCGGGGCTGCGATATCCGGCCCCACCTGCACGATCCGGTCGCCTTGTATCAGGATGCTCTGGTTCGACAGCACGCGCCCCGCGCGGACGTCCACCAGTTTCCCGGCTTTGATAAGGATCTTCTCTTGCGATTGCGACGCTTCCTGCTGCCGCCGCTGTTGTGCGGCAGGTTGCGCGGTAGCCGGCGCGGTAAACGGAACAACCCAGAGGACCAATAGAGCGGGTAGGCAAAGGTAACGCATAGCCCACTATTGTATGCGAACCTACATCAAGCGGGGGCGGTTCTGTTCGTTGAGGACGAGCCCGTCGAAAATCGCCAGTACCTGTTTCCGGTACTCGTAGACGCGCTGCAGGTTTTCGAGGAAACTGGCCTCGAAATCCCTGGCGCGCATCCACTTGTCGAGCATACTGCGGGGCACGTCGATATCCTGGCGGAGATCCTCTACGTCATGGCCGCGCAGAAACAGGCCGTAAAAGAACGCCGCCTCCCGTTGGGGCGCTAGGGGGTCGAAATCGTCTCTCGCCGTCATAAGACGTCTCAGCGAAAATGTCAGTATAACGGCGCGCGCAAGCCCATGGCAAGTCCATTTCTTTCGCGTTACGATTTCAAACCTTGGTACCCTTAACTATTTGGAGGATTCGCACGTTGCCAACCTTAATTCCCGCCCCGACCCGGGTTGAAGCCGCCGGCAATAAGCGCAAGCTCATCGACGAATACGTCGGCCGCGTGAACTCCGCGACTTCGGCCGCCAGCATCGCGCACATGCGCAGTCCGGGAGGCTGGCAGGAACCCGGACAAACGCCCGAGTTTGACGAATTCACTGTAGTTCTGAAAGGGATTCTACACGTGGAACACAGCGGCGGATCGATGGACGTCCGCCCCGGCCAAGCCGTGATTGCGCACCAGGGCGAGTGGATCCGGTACAGCACTCCGGAACCGGACGGCGCCGAATATATCGCCGTCTGCCTGCCCGCTTTCTCAATGGAAACCGTTCACCGCGACGCTTGATCCCGCAGCTCTCCTGAAGCAGCCGAGGCGATTTCGGCGCGGACCATTCTTTCTCCCGATGCGCGCGTCCGGAATTCGTACCGCTCGATGCGCACTGCGGCTATATCCGCTTCCGACCGGATCACGCGCCCTATCGCCACGAATTTCAACGGACAGGAGCCGTCCAGCTTCGCGGGCCAGTGTACCGATAACTCGACCGTACGGCCGAGCGGCAGTTGTTCCTCGGTGGTGAACAACACCCCACCGCTGCCGATATTTAAGGTCTTCCCCGTGCCGCTCACCCGGGATAATTTATGCATAACCCGGTAGCGCAGCTCTTCGCAAACGGGAAACCGTGTGGTGCGCCTCCGATTAGCGGGGCCTCCGGGTGTTTCTGTCACCTCGTACCTACGCAGTCCCATGATGTTGTTCATTGTGCTTCGGCAAGGCACGTCATTCAATAGCCCGAAAGCTTCATTAAGCTAAGGCCGGCGTGGTACTTTGGTATGCTTCTGCGCCCAAACTGTCCATCTAGTCCGTTTGTTATGCTGACGTAATGGACAGCGACCAGTTCCGGCTGCTTTTTGAGCAGGTGCGCAGCGGCTCGGTCGATATTGACGCGGCAGTGGACCGGGTGCGGCATCTTCCTTTCGAAGACCTCGGATTCGCCAAGATCGATCATCACCGCGCGCTCCGCCACGGCATGCCGGAAGTCGTCTTCGCCAAGGGGAAGACGCCCGGGCAGGTCGTGTCTATAGCCGAAAGATTACTCGACAACTCACCGAATGTTTTGATCACGCGCGCCGACGCAGAATGCGCCCAGGTCGTGACGGGGAAGTTCGAGACTGCCGAATACTTCCCCCTATCCGGAGTGGTGCGTTTCTGGCGTAACCGCGCCCTGCGCGGCAAGGGCAAAATCGCTGTAGTCTCTGCCGGCACCAGCGACATTCCCGTGGCGGAAGAGGCGCACATTACCGCCGAAACCATGGGGAATGAGGTGGATGTCATCTACGATATCGGCGTGGCCGGCATTCATCGGCTTATGCACAACCGCGAGCGCCTGACCCAATCCCGCGTGGTGGTTGTCTGCGCCGGAATGGAGGGCGCGCTGCCCAGCGTGGTAGGCGGCCTGGTCTCGTGCCCGGTGATCGCCGTCCCTACCAGCGTCGGCTATGGCGCCAGCTTCCATGGACTCGCGGCGCTGCTTGGCATGCTCAACAGTTGCGCCAGCAATGTGACCGTGGTCAATATCGATAACGGCTTCGGCGCGGGTTACGTCGCCAGCCTCATCAACCAGCTTTGAGAAAATACAGGCCGGCTCCGGCCGCGATCAGGATGCCGCCCAGTTCCAGCGCGTTGATCGGGCCGATCGGTTCTATCCGATTGCGTAGCGCGGTCATCACCAGCAATGCCAGCGGCGGAATCCCCAGGCCCACAGCGACCAGGGTTCCGCCGGGTATGCGAAAGGGCCGCGGCAATCGCGGTTCGCGGATGCGCAGCGCCGCCAGCGCGGCGAACTGCAGCAGTATACTCAGCCCGGTAAGCAGGACGTCCAGCACAATCAGTTTGACGAAGCTCAGCGTCAAACACAGCGCCCACGCGACGGCGCATACCAGCGTGGATACCCACGGCGCGCCCGCGGCGTTCTTCCGCGTGAATGCCTTCGGCAGATAGCCGTCTTCCGCCAGCACCACCGGCAGCCGGGCCAGCGTAAGCGTCAGCGCATCCAGCGATCCAAAAGCGGCAATCATGCCCACCGCTGTAATGGATAGCGCCAGCGCGGCCCCGGTTGCGCCCGGAATCACGGCGCTCGCCACGTCGGCCCATCCACCCGTCGACCAGCGATTCGGATCGAGCCCGGTCGCGCCCATCGCCGCCACCGGAAGCACGTAAGTCAGCGCGATCAGCGTGACGGAAGCCGCCATCGCCAGCGGATAGGTGCGCTGCGGCCGGTCCACATCGTTGGCGATGGTAGAGGTGTTATCCCAGCCCATGTAATTCCACATCGCCACCAGAATCCCGCCCATGATGTCGGCATTGCGCAAGGGGATAGAATGTCCGGCTGGAAGCGTGCCTGCCGTCCGGTGAAACAGCGCGAGCACCGTGAGCAAGGCGAACGGAGCCAGCAGCAGCACGCCCAGCGCGACCGAGCTTTCGCCCACCGCCTTCACTCCGAGCATGTTCCAAAGCGCGGCCAGCGCAATCAGCCCGGCGCCGATGGCGAAGCTCCTCCATCCCGATGTCACAGCCGGCGCGAAATGGCCCAGATAGCTGACGAACAGCGTCGGATAGATCGCCATGTCGAAGATACTGCCGACTAATGACAGCCACGCCTCCTGAAATCCCCAGAAGCGGCCTAACCCACGACTCACATAGACGTAATACCCGCCCTCTTCGGGAAACGCGCTGGCCAATTCCGCCACCATCAGCGCGGTAGGCATCGCCCAGATCAATGGAGTAATCAGCAGAATCAGAATGGCGCCTGCATAACCGGACTTGGACACGATGTCTTCCAGCCCGAACGGCCCGCCGGACACAATGAAGTAAGTCGCCGCCACAAGCGGCAGCAGCGTCAGCCTGCCGGATTTCACCACTTAGCGTTCACCATTTACAAAGCTTCCCACTTACAAAGCTTCCCCTAATTGAGTGACAGCCAAAGTGGGGCAGGCAATCTTGCCTGCAGCCGCCTTTCAGGCGGCTTTTCCGGGCCAAGCGCGAGTCTTTCGCACCCAACAGCGCCGGCTGAAAGCCGGCGGCAGCCAAGATTGGCCGCCCCACAAACTTAATTGAGCCCCAATAGCTTTATCGCATTGCCCCCGAAAATACCGGCCCGGTCCGCGTCCGACACCGGCAGCCCGCGCACCGTTTCCAGCATCTTCGGGATGCTCCCAATCTGATGCGGATAATCGCTGCCCGCCAGAATGTGGTCCGCGCCCGCGAAGGCGATCGCCAGTTCCACGGCCTTCAGGTCGAAATTGACCGTGTCGTAGTAAAACTTCTTCAGGTACTCCGTGGGCGGCTTCGGAATATTCGCGCGGCACTCGCTGAACGCTTCGAAGCCCCGGTCCAGCCGCTCGGCCAGGTAAGGAATAGCGCCGCCCATATGGCACAGCGCCCAGCGGATTCGTGGAAACCGCTCGGCTACGCCGCTGAACACGATCTTCGCCGCCGCCAGCGTGGTGTCGCACAGGAAGCCGACCAGCGGCATCAGCCAATAATCCGTCATCGCTTCCACGCCCACTGGATGCGTCGGATGGATATACAACACCGCGCCCAGGTCGTCCGCCGCCTCATAGAGCGGCCAGAACCGGCGGTCGTCCAGGCCCACGCCGTTCACGTTGCTGAACAGCATCGCGCCGGCCATGTGCAGGTCGCGGCAGGCGCGCCGCAGTTCCTTCACCGAAGCCTCGGGCGCGTTCAACGGCAACGTCGCCAGCGCCGTGAATCGCTCTCCCTTCGATGCCACCACGTCCGCGAATGCGTCGTTCACCAGCGCTGCGAATCGAATCGCGGTCTCCGGCGATTCCACGTGAGTACCGGGCGTAGTCAGCGTGATCACCTGCGTATCTACGCCGTAATCCTTCAGCGCCTGCTCGCGGTAATCGATATCGCGATGCCCCGGCACGCAGACGTTGTAATCGCCCGGATAGTAAATCCGCTGATTGCCATCGGCGTCCACCGATACCTCCACTGCGCTCGGCCCATTGCGAAGGGCGTCCAGATATGCGGGCGGATAGTAGTGGTTATGAAAGTCGACGATGCGCATGCGATCTGATCCAGAAGAGGTAGACAGGCAATCCTAACACGACCAGCCCGAGCCCGGACGCGGCCTGCAACGGGTCGGCGGCGATCTGTATCCCGGCTACCACCAGCGCCGCGATGCCGAATGTCAGCGGGACAAATGGAAAGCCCCACGCCCGGTACGCCGGCTTATATCCCCGCCGCTGGTGAAGCCGGAACAGCCCCACTGTCATCATCGCGAAGAACAGCCACTCGGTATAGACCACCCGCGTGAACAGCGCGCGGTAAGTGCCCGTAGCCACCAGCGCGCACGACCACACTGCTTGCAGCAGGATGGCCCAATATGGCGTGTGGTAGCGCGGATGGATGCGCGCCAGCCAGCCGAACGCCAATCCCTCTTCCGCCATCGCAAAGTAAGTGCGCGGCCCCGCGAGAATCACCCCGTTCAGCACGCCCACCGCCGAAAGAATCACCAGCGCGGATATCACTGCCGCGCCGCGCGAGCCCGCCACCGCAAAGGCCGCATCGGCGGCGACGCGCGTGGATGCTGTCACTCGCGCCAGCGGCAGTAAGTACAGATAAGCCGCATTCAGAGCGAGATAACACACCGTTACAATCGCCACTCCAATCAGCAGCGCCTTCGGTATGGTCTTCCGCGGATCGCGCGTTTCGCCAGCCGTATAGGTCACCATGTGCCATCCGCCAAACGCGAACAACGCCGCGCTCACGCCCAGCACGAACTCGCGGAAGCTGGCGCCGGATGTTAAAGGCGACAGGCCGGGAGGCCTATCCCACGTGCCATGCCCGAAGAGCAGCGCCATGGTCAGAAGCAGCGCGATGGCCGCTAGTTTCGCTGCCGTGACGCCCGTCTGCAGCCGGCTGCCTTGCCGCACGCCCAGGTAATTCACGAACGAGAGAAGCAGAATGGCGGCGACGGCGGTAGCCTTAATGCCCGTGTCACTCAAGGGGACAAAGAACGCCACATACCGCGCCAGCACCACTGACGACGCCGCGATGATTCCCGAGTGAGCGCTCCAGAACATCGCCCAGGCCCAAAGAAATCCCCATCCTGGCGAGAGCGTCTCTTTGAGAAAGACATATACGCCGCCGGTTTCCGGATAAACCGACGATAGCTCCGCGCACACCAGCGAGCCGAACAGAGTCAGCACGCCCGCCGCCAGCCACACGGAAAGGACGCCCGCTACGCTAGGCACATGCCGGTTGATTTCCGAAGGCTGCACAAAGATCGACGCCCCGATGATGATTCCCGCCACCATGGCGGTAGCTTGAATCAGTCCGATGGGTCGTTCGAGGTTGGTCATGCAATGTGCGACAGCCAAGCCGTGCAACAATCGGTTGGCAGGCGGAAGCGCCTGCCCCACAAAAAACGCAAACTAATGCGCGCCAACGTGGGACAGACGCTTTCGTCTGTCAACCCGGCGATCTCAGCCGTTTGCAGCTCCTCACAGAGCGAATTCAGTGCGCCCCAATCCACCGCGTTCACACGAGTGTGAACGCTGCACGCAGAGTGCGTGCGCCACGGTGTCGCTTGGGGCATATAGCAACTTAGACAACTTGTTACTTCAGATTCTTCTCATACAGCGCGAGGATCCGCTTATACTCGTCCGCCCAGCTCGAAGGCTGCACGAACCCGTGGTTTTCCACCGGATACACCGCCAGTTGCCAATTCTCTTTGTGCAACTCGATGAGCCGCTGCGTCAGCCTTACGGTATCTTCGAACTCCACGTTGGTATCCACCATGCCATGGCAGATCAGTAGCGCGCCCTTCAGATTCTGCGCGAAGAAGATCGGCGAAGACTTGCGGTACGCCTCCGGATCGTTCTGCGGCTCGTTCAAAATCGCCGAAGTGTACCCGTGGTTATAGAGCGCCCAATCCGAAACCGGCCGTAGCGCCGCGCCCGCCGCAAAGGTATCCGGCTGCGTGAAAAGCGCCATCAATGTGAGGAAGCCGCCATAGCTTCCGCCATACGTGCCGATCTTCTTCGGGTCCACGCCATACTGCGCCACAACGTATTTCGCGGCATCCACGATATCGTCCAGATCTTTGCCGCCCATATGCTCGTAAACGGCCGTGCGCCAGTCGCGGCCATAGCCCGCCGAGCCGCGGTAATCCACGTCGATCACCAGGTATCCGCGATCCATCAGAATGTGATCGAACATATACTCGTGGTAGTAACTGCTGGACCACCAGCGGTCCACGTTCTGTAAGTAGCCGGCTCCGTGGATAAAGATCACCGCCGGTCCGCCTCTCTTGAAACTGGCCGGTTTGAAAAGCCGCGCGGGAACCTTCACGCCATCGCGCGCCGCGAATTCCACGATGGGCGCGTCGAGCCACGAGTATTGCGAAAACTCCGCCGACGGCGACGTGGTCAGCCGCTTCGCATCCGCCATCGGCCGATTCTCCTGCACATATACATCCGGCGGCTTGTTGGTATAGGAGTAGATATCGGCGACCCACTTCTCATCCGGCGCTATCGTGGTGGTATGCTTGCCGGGCGTCTTAGTGATCCGCGTCAAGTCGCCGCCGTTGCCATCCATCGTGTATAAGTGGTTCTCATACGGAGTATCTTTGCTGGCCGTGATATAAAACCGCGACTTATCGTCCGATTGACGCACCGCCAGAACTTCCCACTTACCCGTTGTATTACCCGTAGTCAATGCGCGCGGTTCGCCGCCCTCGAAGGCCACGGCGTAAAGCTGCGCGTATCCGGTCCGCTCCGATTGAAAATAGACTTCGCGCCCGTTCTTCATCCACCCAAGGGTATTGGCAGCGGGTCCGCCCACCCAGGCGTTGTCGTGTTCAGCGTCGAGCACGCGCGTAGCGCCCGTGGCCGGATCGAGCGCGAATATCCAGCGGTCTTTGTTATCGGCCGAGCGGCCGGCCAGCACGGCCTTGGACCCGTCTTCCGACCATACGGGCTCGGAGAGTTGCACCTCGCGAGGCAGCACGCCCGATTTCTGCCCGTGGTCCACCCACTTCACGTCGCCCGTTTCCACGCTGAGAATCGCCAGGCGGCTGCGCCCCTGCACGTCGCCCACATTGGTGCGCCCGGGGATTTCCTCCGTGTATCCGGAATCGGTTATGTAATTGGGTACGGCGTTGCTCTTGGCATTGGCCGCCGATTCGAACACGCTCGCGATGACGTACTTGCCATCGGGTGAGAGTTGCAGCGCGCCCGCGGATTCGCGCGCCTGCAAGGTGAACGGCTTGCGCGCCGGCGGCTCCGCCTTGCGCTTGGCCGCTTCTTCATCGCGCAACGCCGCACGCTCGCGGACGTATTCCAGCAGCTCCTTCTGTTCCTTCTTCAGATACTCCTGCGCCGGCGTTCCCACTTGCTGGTCGACGGATGCCGCCGCGCCATCGCCGCGCCCGCCGCCTCCGCCTCCACGTCCGCCTCCCCCGCCACCGCCGCGCCCACCGCGCCCGCCGCCCGCCGCCGCCGCGGGAGCAGCCCCCGCCACAGCCGCCGCGCGTATATCGGTCACCTGCTCCAGATAACCGTTATCCAGCGACATCACAAAAAGATTCCCGCCGCGCGTGAACGAGATGCGCTTGCCGCCGGGCAGGAACCGCGGATTCAACTCCGCGTCGGCCGTCTTCGTGATCTGCCGGATAGCGCCGCTCGAATTATCGAACAGAAACACGTCGCCGGCCTGCGAGTAGACAGTCCAGCGGCGGTCTTTCGAAGTGTCGCCATTAGCGGGCGGGATGCGCTTGATTTCGTCGTCCGTCAGCTTGCGTAGACCCGAGCCATCGCGGTTGACTTCATACGTCGCCATGGGCGCATCCACCTGGTCGGTGGCCTGTTTCCATTGAAAGAAGATTCGCTGGCTGTCATGCGACCAGCGCACGCCCGCGGGTTCGTACCCCACCAGCGCGGGACCGCGCATGATGTTGTCTATGGTGAGCGAAAAGTTGCCGGCAGGCCGGGCCTGGAAAGCGAACAGCGCAAGGCCAAGAAACACTAAAGTTTTTCGCATAAAGAGAGAATCATACCGCAACCGGGTGCGCGGGTACGGGATGCCGCAGGGCACGGCCCCGCGCCACTATCGCGATTATCTTGATTATTGACTCCGGCCAGCCATTTTCAATAAGATATAGCCCACGTCGTCTGGAGGAATTATGCCGCGAATTTCTTTGCCCGTTGAGCAGATTCAAAATCACTACACGGTCGTCGTAATCGGGTCGGGTTATGGCGGCGGCATTGCCGCTTCGCGCATGGCGCGCGCCGGGCAGAAAGTGTGTGTGCTGGAACGCGGCAAGGAATTGCAGCCCGGCGAATATCCCAACACACTCGAAGAGGCCATCCGCGAGTTCCAGACCGATGCGCCCGAGGCCCACATCGGCTCGGACACCGGCCTGTTCGACTTCCGCGTCAATGAAGATATCAACGTCGTGTTGGGCTGCGGGCTGGGCGGAACCTCGCTCATCAACGCCAACGTGGGGCTGCGCGCCGAGCCGCGCGTTTTCCAGGACCCGGCCTGGCCTGCGGACTTCCGCAATGACACCGCGCTGCTGGAAGAGTGCTATCGCCACGCGGAAGACGTGCTGCAACCGCGGCCCGTGCCCAACGATTACGACCCGCTGCCCAAGATGGAGGCCCTGCAGCGCTCGGCCGAGTTCATGGGCGCCAAGTGGTACCGCACTCCGATCTATGTTACGTTTGAGGACCCCAAGGACGGCGTCAATCCGTTCGGCGTACCGCAGAAAGCTTGCATCGGATGCGGCGATTGCGTCTCCGGATGTAACTTCCACGCCAAGAATACTACGCTGATGAATTACCTGCCGGACGCCGTGAATTTGGGCGCGGAGATCTTTACCGAAGTTTCGGTGCGCTATCTGGAGCGCTCCGGCGACGGCTGGCTGGTGCACTTTGAGCCGCTCGGCGTAGGGCGCGAAAAGTTCGGCGCCCCCGACCTTTTCGTCAGCGCCGATATCGTGATTCTGGGCGCGGGCGCGCTGGGCTCCACGGAAATTCTTCTGCGCTCGGCGCAGCAGGGCCTGCCGCTTTCGCCAATGGTGGGCCAACGGTTCACCGGCAATGGCGACGTGCTTGGCTTCGGCTACAACACCGATGACGCGATCAACGGCATCGGCTTCGGCAGCCACAACCCCCTGGGACGCAAGAAGGTGGGCCCGTGCATCACCAGCGTGATCGATCTGCGCGAGCAGCCCGAACTTAACCAGGGCATGGTGATCGAAGAGGGCTCCGTTCCAGGCGCGATTGCCGCCTTGCTGCCGGTGGGTCTCGAAGCCGCGGATACGCTGGGCGGCAACCAGCCCAAAGGCCTCTACGAAACCATCTGCATGAAGAAGCGCGAGGTGGAAAGCCTGGCCGGCGACCCGTACATTGGAGCCATCGGCGACACTCAGACTTACCTGATCATGACGCACGACAACGGCCGCGGCCGCATGTACCTGGAAAACGACCGCCTGCGCATCTCCTGGCCGGATGTAGGCGACGAGCATATCTTTTTCGAGGCCAACAGCAACCTGAAAAAAGCCACCGAGCCGTTGGGCGGCGTGTACACTCCTAACCCCACGTGGCATTCTCTGCAAACGAAATCGTTGGTGAGCGTGCATCCGCTGGGCGGCTGCGCGATGGGGGAAGACGCCGCCAGCGGGGCGGTGAATCACAAGGGCCAGGTGTTCGCCGGCGCTACCGGCACGGCGGTTTATCCCAACCTATATGTCGACGATGGCGCGGCGCTGCCGCGTCCGCTGGGCGTGAATCCCTCGCTCACCATCTCCGCGGTTGCCGAGCGTACCTGCGCGCTGATCGCGAAAGACCGCGGCTGGAATATCGATTACACTTTGGGATCGAAGCCACAGAAGGCGATGGCCGCGGGCGTGGCGGGCGTGGAGTTCACCGAGACCATGAAGGGCTTCTGGGCGCAAGGCGCGGTCGATTATACGTCCGGCGCGCAGCAGGGTAAGGCCGCCAATAATTCCTTTCAGTTCACGCTCACCATCCGCGGCGACGACGTCAACCGGATGCTTACAGAACCGGGGCACGAGGCGCGTATGGCGGGCACGGTGCTGGCCCCCCGCCTTTCCGCCAAACCCCTGACCGTGGATGGCGGCGTCTTCCAGCTCTTCGTGGTCAACCCGGACCAGGTGGAGACGCGCAACATGGTGTACCGCATGACCGTGGTCTCGGAAGAAGGCGAGCGCTGGTACTTCGACGGCTTCAAAGTGGTTCACGAAGCCGCGGTGACTGAGATCTGGCACGATACCAGCACGCTCTACATCACGCTGCGCGAGAACGACCAGACTGGTCCGGTGGCCGGCATGGGCATTCTGCACATCGAGCCGGCGGATTTCGCCAAGCAGATGACCACCATGCAGGTGACCAACGCGTCCAGCGCCGAGGAGCGTCTGAAGACTCTGGCTCGGTTTGGCGGGTTCTTCGCGGGCACGCTGTTTGAAACCTACGGCGGCATCTTCGCGCGGCCCACCGCGTTCAATCCCGATGCGCCGCCGCGTAAGAAGCGCGCGCTGCGGGCGGGCGCTCCGGTGGTGTATTCTTTCCTGGCGAAGGACGGCGTGCCGCTGCGCCTCACACGCTACCAGGGCGGCTCCAAAGGCCCGGTGATCCTGTCGCACGGGCTGGGCGTTTCCAGCTTGATTTTCTCGCTGGACACCATCGACACCAACATGCTGGAGTACCTCTACGCTCACGGGTACGACGTGTGGCTGCTCGATTACCGCAACTCCATCGCGCTGCCATCCGACGCCGCGCTGCAGGCCTCCGGCGACGATGTGGCGCTGAACGATTATCCGGCGGCCGTGGACAAAGTGCGCGAAGTCACGGGCGCGCGCGACGTCCAGATGGTGGTGCACTGCTGGGGCTCCACTACGTTTTTCATGGCCATGCTGGCCGGTCTTCAGGGTGTCCGCTCGGCGGTTTGCTCGCAAATCGCCACGCACGTGGTGGCGCCCATTGCCACGCACTTGAAGACTGGTCTGCACGTGCCTTCATTCCTCGACGCGCTGGGAATCAAGGCGCTGAGCGCTTTCGCATCCACGCAGGAAAGCCTCATCGAGAAGGTCTACGACGGCGCTTTGCGTCTCTATCCCACCCAGGCCCGCGAGCGCTGTGAGAATCTTACCTGTCACCGCATCACGTTCATGTACGCGCCGCTTTATGACCACGCGCAGTTGAACGAAGCGACGCATGAGACGCTCTACGAGACCTTCGGCGTGGCCAACATGAAAGCCTTCGAGCACCTGGCGCTGCTGACTAACAAGGGGCATCTGCTCAACTCCGCCGGCGAGGACGTGTATCTGCCGCACCTGGACCGGCTGGCGCTGCCCATCACGTTTATTCACGGCGCCGATAACGAGTGTTTCGAGCCCGAGAGTACGCGCATCACCTACGACCTGTTGCGCCAGACCAATGGCACGAGCTTCTACGACCGGCACGTGATTCCGGGCTACGGACACATCGACTGCATCTTCGGAAAGAACGCCTCGCGCGACATCTTCCCGATAGTTCTTAACGCGCTGGACCAGGCCAAGCCAAGGTCGGTGGCGGTAGGAGCCTGAGGTGAGGAGTCGTGGGGCACGCACTATGCGTGCAGCGTTCACACTCGTGTGAACGCGCTTAGCCTGGATTTTATTGGAAGGAGAGCTTATGTCCATCATCACCCAGATTCATCATCCGGATTTTTCTCTGTGGCAATCAGCCGTGGAACAGACAGTTGCGAACACAGTTGCGAACATCGAGGGCTCGGCCGACCAGCTCCGCGGCGATAGCGTTCATGCCATGATCGCGGCCACCAACTCAGTTGCTTCGGACCTAATAAACGGCGTCTCGCCGGCCCATGTAGCTCAGGCGGGGGGCGCCAACGACAGCGGGGACTGGGCCAAGTACTGCTCGTCCATCTGGTGGGAAATCGCCAAGGCCCAGGCGGAAGGCAACCAGCAGGCGGTGCAGAATTGGCAGAACCAACTAGGCCAATTCACCACTTGCGACATCCGCTATGCGCAGGCCGCCGAGCAATATGTGGCATTCCAGCTCAAGAAAGAAAGGATACCCTACAAGGTCTGGCACAATCTGAGCGACTTCATCGTCGATTGGAAAGTGCCGGCCCAGGCGCGCATCGCCATCGTGGGCGACTGGGGCACCGGGCAACCCGATGCCCGCGCCCTGCTGCAGGCCATCGCCCGCAAGAATCCCGATCTGGTGATTCACCTCGGCGACATCTACTATGCGGGTACCGAGTTCGAAATGGAGAACTACTTCCTGAACATCTGGAAGAGCACGTTCGATCTCAGCAAGATTCGCACCTTCACCATGGCCGGCAACCACGATATGTACTCCGGCGGCGCCCCTTATTACGAACTGATCCAGGATCTGGGCCAGCCCGCCAGTTACTTCTGCCTGCGCAACGACGACTGGCAGTTTGTAGCGCTGGACACCGGCCTGCACGACGACGACGCGCTGGCCGCCAAGCCGACCTTCCTGGAAGACACCGAAGTGGCATGGCTCAACGACAAGATCGCGACTGCCGGCCAGCGGCGCACCGTGCTGCTGAGCCACCACCAGCTTTTCACGGCCATCGAGGACATCGGCGGCCAGAGCGTCAACGTCAGGTTGCAAGCGCAAGTGGGGCCCATCCTGCCGAAAGTGGACGTGTGGTTCTGGGGTCATGAGCACAACCAGGTAATATACAAGCCGTGGGAGGGTGTGCTGGCGCGATGTCTGGGCCATGGCGCGTATCCTGTGGGTCTCGACGAGATTCCCGCCAAGCCGAAGTTCGACGTACCCATGGAGAATGTCTTCCTGACTAAGGGCAGCGCCTTTCACTCTCACGGCTACGCCATCATGGATCTGGACGGCCCGGCGGCGCGCGTTTCCTATTACCAGGACAGCGACCCCGAAAATCGGCCGATGTTTGTGGAAAGCTTCGGCGCCGCAGCAGCAGGACACTAGATATGTACGACAGGCCTCCCAGCCTGTCGCTCTTCGGACACTAGACTAGAAACGCAGGAGGCAACGTGACGCCGCAACCGCAACTGATTCACGCAGAGAGCTCGCCCAACTCCGCCGCCCGGTGGTTCAGCCGCGTGGTGTGGCTGGGCATCGTGTTCAACCTGTTCTTCGTGCTGGCGCAGTTGTTCGCGCCCGATTCCGTCAACGTGGCGGTAGGCCTCGCGCCGGGCTTCCCCACCGTGTGGAACCGCGCTCACGGCATGATGGTGCTGGCGCTTTCCATCCTCTATATCCCTGCCGCCGTCTATCCGCTGCGCTATCCGGGATATTCGTGGCTGCTGGTGGTATCGCGCCTGGCAGCGGCGAGCTTCTGGGCCTGGTGTCTGGCCAGCGGACAAGGCGCGTTCGGCTCATACCTGGCCATGGACGGCGCGTTCTGCGTGGTGCAGGGCATTCTATTGCAGGTGGCCTTACCCGCGGAGCAGAAGCTGCCGGCCGCGCTGGGGCGCCTGTTCGCCGGAATTGGCGCCGGCCTGAAGGCTGCGTACCAGCGGACCGCCGTGCGCCTCGCGACGGCCGCGGTAGTGGTTCTATTGCTGCTGGCCGGGTGGGCCTTCTACGACAACCTGCTGCGGCCTCGGCCCGATCTGGTGTATGCCGATATCGTGCAGCACTACAAATATGCGGCCATCGGGCTGGGCTCCGGCAGCCGCGTTCCGTATTGGATTTTCAAAGTGCTGCCGGATGTCTTCGCCGACAAGCTGCCCGGCCCCGGCGGCTATGCCTCGCTGGGTCTGATCATAGAGGATGGCGCCGACCGGCCGGTGGGCTTCGCCAAGCGCGTCTTCGGCTATGAGTGTCTGGAGGCGAACTGCTCGCTTTGCCACACTGCGTCGTATCGCACTGCGCCCGGCGCCAAGCCCGTGATTGTGCCGGGCGGACCTGCCCACACCATGGACTTGCAAGGCTTCCAGCGCTTCCTTTTTAGCGCGGCGGGCGACCCCCGATTCAACGCCGCCATCCTGATGGAAGCCATCGGCAAGGTACACCAGTTCTCGTGGATCGAGGGACTGTTCTACCGCTATCTGATCATTCCCGCCACCAAGGTGGCGCTGCTGGAACAGAAGGCGCAATACGCCTGGCAGGATAGCCGGCCGCCGCAGGGAAGAGGCCGCACCGATACTTTCAACCCCACCAAGATCGTAGTCTTCCACATGCCCGACGATGGCACCATCGGCACCACCGACCTGCCACAGGTGTGGAACCAGAAGCCCCGCGAACACATGTGGCTGCACTGGGACGGCAACAACGACGAGATCACCGAGCGCAATTACGCCGCGGCCATGGCCGTGGGCGCCACGCCGAGCTCGGTGCTGCCCGAGAGCTTCACGCGCGTCACCGATTACCTGCTGCAACTGCAGCCGCCGCCGTTCCCCTTACCCATCGATCGGGTGAAGGCCGGGCGCGGCGCCACCATCTACCAATCCGCGTGCGCCGGTTGCCACGCCTTCGGCAGCGCAGGCGTGGGACAGGTGGAGGACATCGCGCAGATTGGCACCGATCCCAACCGCCTGAGTTCGTTTAGCCAGAGCCTGGTGGATCGCTTCCACACCTTCACCACGCCGCCCTTCGTGTTCACTGCTTACCGCAAGACTAATGGTTACTCGCGCGTGCCTATCGACGGCATCTGGCTGCGCGGTCCCTATCTGCATAACGGCTCGGTACCCACTTTGCGCGCGCTGCTGCTGCCCGAGAATCAGCGCCCCAAGGTCTTCTATCGCGGCTACGACGTGCTGGACCCGGTGAACGTAGGGTTCATCTCCGACGGACCCGAGGCCGCTAGCGCAGGCTTCCGGCTGGACACGTCCGTGCCCGGTAACTCGAACCGCGGCCACGCATACGGAACCGAACTCACGGCGCCGCAGAAAGACGATTTGCTGGAGTATCTGAAGACGTTGTAACTAGCCAAGCTAAGCAAGGCGCATCGCCTATCCAGTAAGACCCTTTAGCGCCGCCGCGCCCAGCACAAAGACCCCCCAGGGCAAAAACACGGCGAAGAATGCTCCGCCGAAAGAAAGCTTCTTGCCCGCCGCTGCCTTCAGGCCTACGGCGATCAGGAGCATGATCCAGATTGAAAAGAGATCGAGCGAGGTGGCCAGCGAATAGAGGAACTTGGAACTCCCCTTCGGGTCCATAAAGTAGCCCGGATTGAACATCAGCGCAT
This sequence comes from Bryobacteraceae bacterium, assembly GCA_049522755.1. Classification (GTDB taxonomy): domain Bacteria; phylum Acidobacteriota; class Terriglobia; order Bryobacterales; family Bryobacteraceae; genus PALSA-243. The sequence goes on from JBEKNN010000102.1 coordinate 19,698, forward strand.
TATTGAGATCGAAGTCCGCGAGGCTTTTCATCTGCATCACGACCATGGTGAGCGCCGCCTTGATGATCCCCGGCAGATTCGCATAACAGACGATCGCGAACACCTGAAAGAACTTCACCGGGGCCGAAAGAATCCCGGCGGTGATGCCGGTGAGCACTCCGGCAATGATCAGGAACATCACGGGAATGATCAGCGGAATGACATACCCGATGACGGAAGCGATCTTCACGCCCAGTTCGATGCCCTGCTGCTGCTGCTCCGGCGTGCCCTGAGGCTGCCGCGAACTGTTGGCGATCTGTTGCTCGATCATGACCCGCCAGCCGCCGCGCTGCGTATACATGAAGGTCAGGCACATCGATACCAGCGCGATCAGAAGCACGGGCACAATCCACCGCGGCCGCGCCGCAATGTCGGCGAACGCTTTCTGCGGCTCGAAGAAGACGCCGGTGATCCGCGAGAACTCACCCATTCCCGCCGGTTGAGGTTCGATAACTGCTGCGCTTTGAGGTTGCATATTAGGAAGATTGTACTCCAGTACGAAAAGGCACGCTCCACGCCTCCCCCAACCCTGATTAATCATGGTAATATGACCATAGTCATGCCACATGCACTCGCGCAACACAAAATCGGCGCTGGAGAATTCAAGGCCAAGTGTCTGCACCTGCTCGATGAGGTCCAGCAGAGCCGCCATGAAATCGTAATCACCAAGCGGGGCAAGCCCGTGGCGCGGTTGGTTCCACTGGACGAAGAACCGCCAACCATTTTCGGACGGATGAAGGGCACAGTGAAGATCCTCGGCGACATCGTGGGCCCAACCGGCGAGAAGTGGTTCGCGGAATCCGGCGATGACTGGTGATGGCCGGGTTCCGCTGCTGCTCGATACCCATTTCTGGATCTGGCTGCAAAACGGCGAGCCCGGGGTGTTCACTGCGCCAATCCGGCGAGCCATTGACGCATCCGCTGCCGGCGGCAGGCTTTACCTATCCATCATTTCCGTATGGGAAGTGGCCTTGCTGGAATCTAAAGGCCGCATCGAGTTGAGCCTCCCCTGCGGCTTGTGGGTGCAGCAGGCTTTGGCTATCCCGGGCTTGGCCGTTGCTCCCTTGACGCCCGAAATCGCCATCGAAAGCTGCAACCTTCCTCCACCCTTCCACGGCGATCCAGCCGACCGGATCATCGTAGCCACCGCTCGAAACTTGGGCGCGAGATTGCTTACCCGAGATCGGAACATTATCGAATACGGACGCAAGCGCCACTTCTCACTCCTCTGACTTTTCACGATCCGGCTCTCCGAGCCTCTCCGATTGCGTTATGGAACTGCCCTCCCACCACTGATACACTACGAATATCGGGGTGTAATTTGGTGCGCTTTACCCTTGTCTCGTTGCCGTTACTTGCTCTTCTCACGCTCAGCGGCTGCCAAAAGCCGGCGCCGCAACAGGCCACGGCCGGTCCGCCGGTCATGCCGGTCTCGGTCGCCAAAGTTGTCCAGCAAGCCGTCCCCACGGAATTGCGCGTTATAGGCACGGTGGAAGCGTCCGCCATTGTGCAGATCAAATCGCAGATCGCCGGCGAGTTGACCGCCGTCGCCTTCACCGAAGGCCAGAATGTTAACAAGGGTGAACTGCTTTTCCGCATCGATTCGCGCCCTTATGAAGATGCCGTACAGCAGGCGGAAGCCGCCGTGGAGCGCGACAAGGCGCAGATCGCCCAAGCCGAAGCCACCCTGGCTCGCGATACCGCGCAGGCGAAGTACGCCGAGACCGACGCCTCGCTGCAATCCGAATTGAGCAAAGGCGGCCTCACGTCTAAGTCGCAGTTCGATCAATCGAAGACCAATGCGGACGTGGCGCAAGCGTCGGCGAAGGCCACGCAAGCCACCATCGAAAGCGCCCGCGCCGCGCTGCGCGCCGATCAAGTCGCCATCGAGACGGCCAAGCTCAATTTGAGCTACTGCGAGATCCGCGCGCCCCTTTCCGGACGCACCGGAAACCTGTTGGTGCATGCGGGAAACCTGGTCAAGGTCAACGATGTGCCGCTGGTGGTGATCCATCAGGTGTCGCCCATCTTCGTCGATTTCAGCGTGCCCGAGCAGCATCTGGGCGCCATCCGCCGTTTGAACGCGAGCCATAAGCTGACGGTGCGCGTCTCTTCGCAGGACGACCCCGGCCACACCGCATCCGGCGTTCTTTCTGTGATCGACAACACCGTGGATGCGGCCACCGGTACCATCCACTTGAAAGCCACATTCGAAAACAGCGATGGCATGCTGTGGCCCGGCCAGTTCGTCACGGCCGTGTTGACGCTCGATACCATTCAGAACGCATCCGTGGTTCCCGCGGTTGCTGTGCAGACCGGTCAACAAGGCCCATACGTATTCGCCCTGAAAGCCAACAACACGGTGGAGATCCGCCCGGTGACCGTGGGCCGCACCTTCGGCGACAAAGTGGTGATCGAAAAGGGCGTCGGGGCGGGTGACACCGTGGTCACTGACGGCTTCCTGGTGTTGTTCCCCGGAGCTACCGTTCGCGTAGTAGACGCGTCCAAAGTGGGAGCGGGGGCGTTATGAATCTGTCGCGCATCTTCATTGAGCGGCCGGTAATGACCGCGCTGGTCTGCCTCGCCATTCTGGTATTCGGAACCGTCGCGTTTCGGGGCTTGCCCGTGGCCGCCCTGCCCAGCGTGGATTATCCCACCATCCAGGTGAGCGCCGCGGTGCCGGGCGCAAACCCCGAGACCATGGCGTCGAGCGTAGCCACGCCGCTCGAAAAGGAATTCTCCACCATCGCTGGAATTCAGTCGATGAGCTCGAGCAATTCGCAGGGCAGCACCACCATCACCGTGCAGTTCGACCTAAGCCGGAATATCGATGCGGCCGCCCAGGATATTCAAGCCGCTATCTCAGCGGCCGGCGGTAGTCTGCCGCCCAGCATGCCGCGGCCGCCTACCTATTCGAAGGTCAATCCGGCCGAACAGCCAATTTATTTTCTGGCCATCACTTCGGCTACGCTGCCGTTTTACGAAGTCACGAATTACGCCGATACGCTATTAGCCGAGCGCATCTCCATGGTGAGCGGCGTTTCGCGCGTCCAGGTGTTCGGCGAACAGAAGTATGCGGTCCGCGCGCAGGTGGACCCGGATCAGCTCGCCGCCCACAATATCGGCATCGACGAAGTACAGAAGGCTATATCCAGCGCCAATAGCAATCTGCCCACGGGCCGCCTGCAGGGCGCGCAGCAGGCGTTCACCATCGAATCGAACGGTTCGCTTTTCAACGCGGCGGCGTACCGGCCGCTGATCGTGGCTTACCGCAACGGCGCGCCGGTACGGCTGGAACAACTGGGCAACGTGGTGGACGGCGTGGAGAACGACCGCCAAATCGCGTGGGTGAACGATGCGCGCTGCCTGTTTCTGGCCATCAACAAGCAACCCGGAACCAATACCGTGGAAGTGGTGGAGAACATCCAGAAGCTGCTGCCTGTGTTCCGGCGCGAGATTCCCGCCTCGGTGCAGTTCGCGACCGCATTCGACTCTTCCACTTCCATCCGCAATTCCATTCGCGATGTGGAGTTCACCCTGGTGCTCACGGTGTGCGTGGTGGTGATGGTGATCTTCCTGTTTCTGCGCAACCTTTCCGCCACCGTCATTCCCGGATGCGCGGTGCCGTTTTCCATCGTCGGCACGTTCGCCGTGATGTCGCTGCTGCATTACAGCCTGAACAATCTCTCGCTGATGGCGCTCACTCTCTCGGTGGGTTTTGTGGTGGATGACGCCATCGTGATGCTCGAAAACATTGTGCGCCACATGGAGATGGGCAAATCGCGCATGGAAGCGGCCTTTGCCGCGTCGCGCGAGATCGGCTTCACCATTCTTTCGATGACGTTTTCGCTGGTGGCCGTATTCATTCCGGTGCTCTTCATGCAAGGCATCGTAGGCCGCCTGCTGCACGAATTCTCGGTGACCATCGTGGTAGCCATTCTTATCTCGGGCTTCGTGTCGTTGAGTCTGACTCCCATGCTGGGCAGCCGCTTCCTCAAGAGCGACCACGCCCGCCGGCACGGCTTCGTTTACAACACGCTCGAAGGCGGCTTCAACCTGCTGGCGCGCGGGTATGAGCGCTCGCTGGCCGCGGCCATGCGCTTCCACCCCGTGACTTTCGCGGTTGCGGTTCTGATGTTGGCAGGCACAGTCTACTTATTCAAGACGATGCCCACGGGCTTCATTCCCAGCCAGGACAGCGGCGTGATTTTCGGGGGCACGCTGGGCCCGCAAGGCATCTCGTTCGAATCCATGGCGAGGCACCAGAAGGCGGTGGCCGACGTAGTCAAATCGGACCCCGATATTACCGATGTGGGCGCGTTCATTTCGGATAGCAACTCGGGCTTTATTTTCGCCGTACTGAAACCGCGCGCCGAGCGCACTCGCTCAGTGGATCAAGTGATCGAAGGCCTCCGCCCCAAGCTGTTTACGGTTCCGGGCATTCTCACGTTCCTGCAGAACCCGCCGCCGATTACGGTGAGCGGCCAGAACTCGACCAGCGTGTACCAGTTGACGATGCAGAGCCCGAACCTCGCCGAGCTATACTCCTGGGCGCCGCGCCTGACCGCCGCCATGGCGAAACTGCCCGGCTTCGTGGACGTGCAACCCGACATGCAAGTCTCCAGCCCGCAAGTGATGGTGGATATCGACCGCGACCGCGCGCTGGCCTTGGGCCTCACGCCGGAGCAGGTGCAAGATGCGCTCTTCAGCGCCTACGGGGAGCGCCAGGCGTCGGTGATTTATGCGGCCGCGGATCAATACTCGGTGATTCTGCAAGTCGATCCGAAAGATCAGCGCAACCCGGATGCCCTCTCGAAGCTATATATCCGCTCGACCAACGGTTCGCTGGTTCCGCTCGATGCCGTAGTCAAGACGAAGCAGCAGACCGGGCCGCTCACCATCAACCACTTCGGACAGCTTCCGGCAGTGACCATTTCGTTCAACCTGCGTCCCGGATTCTCACTCGGGCAAGCCACCGAACAAGTGGATAACGCCGTTCGCGACCTGCGCATTCCGCAGACTATCGGCACAACGTTCCAGGGCACGGTGAAGGAATTCCAGAACTCATTCCAGAACCTGACAGTTCTGCTGATTGTGGCAATCCTGGTGATCTACATTGTGCTGGGCATACTCTACGAGAGCTTCATCCATCCCATCACGATTCTCTCGGGCCTGCCGTCGGCAGTCTTCGGCGCTCTGCTCACGCTGATGTTGTTCCACAAGGAGCTGGACCTCTACGCCTTCGTCGGCATCATCATGTTATTCGGCGTGGTAAAGAAGAACGCGATCATGATGATCGATTTCGCCATCGGGGCGCGCCATCACGGCCACACCGCGTACGACGCCATCTGGCAAGGCTGCCTGTTGCGCTTTCGCCCCATCATGATGACCACCGTGGCGGCGCTCTTCGGCACCCTGCCCATCGCGCTCGGCTACGGCGAAGGCGCGGATGCGCGCCAGCCTCTGGGGCTCGCGGTGGTAGGCGGCCTGGTAGTGAGTCAGTTCCTGACTCTCTACATCACTCCCGTGATCTATCTCTATCTCGACCGCCTGCAGGAGAAGCTACGCGGGTCGAAGACAGCTACGCAACCCGAGCCGGCCCTGGTAGCATGACCGCGTGAGTTAGTGACCGCTTGAATTAGTAACTGCCTGACTCAGCTACGTGGCGCATGCACTCGTGCGTGCAGCATTCACACTCGTGTGAATGCGACATGTGTCTTCGACGAGATGGGCACACTTCCGCATCCGCCGAAAACGCGTTCCCATGAGTGTGAACGCAGCACGCAAAAGTGCGTGCGCCACGCCCCGCGCTCATAGCAATCTGAAGTTCACCTCCACCATCGCCCGGGTGGCGACAGCTCTGCCATCCACAGTGCCCGGGCGGAACTTCCACTGGCGCACGGCATCGATGGCGCGCTCATCGAGGCCCAGTCCCAAACCGCGCAGCACGCGAATATTGGTCACCTGACCCGCCGCGTTGACCTCGATGCCCAGTTCCACAATGCCTTGTAGCTTGGCCTTGCGGGCTTCGTCACTGTATTCCGGATCCCTCCGCGAGAGCAGCACAGGCCGAGTGACATTCCTGCCGTGAAGACCGATGAAGCCGTCGGGCCCGTCGCCGCCTCCAGGACCGTCCTTGTCGCCGTTGCCGCCGTGATCTCCATAGCCGATCCCGCCGCTTCTTCCGGGCCCGCCCGATGGCGGACCACTCACTCCCGTGAGGCTGCCCAGCGGCAGATTGAGCGCGGGTAGCTGAGTGTCCACCGCTGAGAGGACGGTTGGCGGCATCTCTATCAGCGGATGCGTGTCTTGAATCGTCATAACCGGCGGAGTGAATACGCGCGGCGCGGACTTAGGTGGATGGCCCTTGCTTGGCGGCAGCGGCGAGCGTTGCCCCCCACCTCCCGCGAGCCCTTGCACGTGGATGCGAATCGGCAGGTAGACTGGGGTTTCACGGATTGGAATCAGCTCCGTGAGAACAGAGTGCTTGGAAGCGGCCACAATCAGAATGAGCACGATCGCGAACGCATGAATAAGCGCCGATAACAAGGCGGAGCGTTTGGGGGAACCGAGCATGGTGGTCACCTCGTAATAGCTTGTATGCAGATCGAGCGCCACAAGAGCAAATACCGGTTTTGCGGGGTTTGCGCGCGCCAGGGGAGTATAGTGCGGACGACACTGTGGGCCCAGATATGACACTCAAGCGACTCTTGAGCGCCGTTCTGATCGGGTTACTGATCTCCACCGCCGCAGTGCCGGTATTCATCGCCGAAGGCTCGCTGCATATCCACAACCGCATCGTTCCCGATTCGCACGCGGCGGATTACTTCGCTCGCCAGAACGACGTAACCTGGCAGCCCGCCGTTCTAAGAGCAGCCGACGGCATCCAGTTGCAAGCCTGGTTCTTTCGCCCGGCCGAATTCAACGGCGCCGCCGTATTGCTGCTGCATGGAGTGGGCGACACGCGGCTCGGCATGACCGGGCACTTACAGTACCTGTTGCGGAACGGATACGCGGCGCTGATGCCGGATGCGCGCGGCCACGGTTCGAGCGGTGGCGACTTAGTAACATACGGGCTGAAAGAAGCGCGCGATACGGCAATGTGGGCGCAGTGGCTGGACGGGCAACGGGGGGTCGAGCGCATCTACGGGCTGGGCGAATCGATGGGCGCCGGCGTATTGATTCAATCGCTGGCCTATCGCCCGGGGTTCCGGGCAATTGTCGCCGAGTGTCCCTTTTCCACCTTTGAGGACGTGGCCGAGTACCGCGTAGGCGCCCGTCTTCTGCCGATAGTCGCGTGGCCGGTGACGCGGATGGCATCCTGGTATTCGCACTTACGCTATGGCGTGGACGTGATGCAGGCATCGCCGATTGACGCGCTGCGCCGAAGCAACACTCCGGTGTTGCTGATCCATGGCACGGCCGATGTGAACATACCGCCCCAGGAATCGCGCGACTTACACGCAGCGAATCCGTCATCGACGGTGTTATGGGAAGTTAAGGGAGCCACTCATGTCGCTGCTCAGACCGCCGAGCCGCACGAATACCAGCGCCGCGTACTAAGCTGGTTCGCCACTCACTAACCCTCATTTCCAATCCAACTCAGGAACGTAGTGTTATCACTTGTGCGTCGCCCAGCAACACGGGGAGGGCACGGCCCCACGCCACTGTATACTGAAGCCGGGAGCGAAAATGGAGAGGGCATTCACTCGGTTCCCAAGCGGTTCCAACAAAGGAGTGTCGCATGTCACGAAAAGTTGCAGACGTCCTGTGGGAGATGCTGGCCAAGGCCGGCGTCAAACGCTGCTATGGCATCGTCGGAGATGCGCTGAACCCGGTGATCGACGCGCTGCGGCGCAACGGCAAGATCGAGTTCATCCATGTTCGCCATGAAGAGTACGGAGTCTTCGCCGCGGTCGCCGATGCTTACCTTAGCGGCAACCCCGTGGTGGTATGCGGCACGGCCGGCCCAGGCGTGACCCACCTTTTCAATGGACTGATGGACGCGCGCAAAGAGGGCGCGCCGATCATCGCGATCGCCGGCGACGTCGAGACCAGGCTCATGGACAGCGCCGCCCTCGAAGAGCTGAATCCATACAAGTTTTTCGATACCGCATGCCTCTATGTCGGGCGAGTCGTCAACCCGGAACAGGCGCGGGCCGTGTTCACGACGGCGATTCTGACTGCCGTTGCCGACAAGGGGCCGACAGTGATTTCGCTGCCCGGCGATATCGCGTCGGCGAACGCGCCGAGCGATTCTCCTCACGAGGTAGCCGTTCCCGCTCCGCCGGTGTTTCGCCCAGCTGACGCCGATCTCGACACGCTGGCCGAGATGATCGAGGCTGCGAAAAACGTGGCGATTTTTGGCGGTGACGGTTGCCGCGATGCGCGCGATGAGGTGCTGCAGCTCGCGGCCAGGCTGAAGGCGCCGGTGGGATACTCTTTTCGCGGGAAGCAATGGCTGGAGCATGACAATCCCAATGCAGTCGGCATGACCGGTCTTCTCGGCTACGGCGGAGCTTATAAAGCCATTCACGATGCAGACCTTTTGCTGCTGCTCGGAACCGATTTTCCGTTCTCGGAATTCCTGCCGGGCGACGGCGTGAAGAAAGTCCAGATCGATAGGAACCCGAAGCACATCGGACGGCGGACAGCGGTCGATCTGGCGCTTGTGGGCGACATCAAGGCGACTGTCGCCGCGCTGCTTCCCAAAGTGCGCGACAAGACCGAGACCCGCTTTCTCGAAAAACACGTCGCCGAGACCGACTCGTTCCATGAGCTTCTGCAGCACTACGTCGAGAAGGGGCCGGGCATCAAGCCGATCCGTCCGGAATTCCTCGCCGCGACGCTGAGCGAGCTTGCCTCCGACGACGCCTTGTTCTTCGTGGACACAGGTACCGCTTGCATCTGGGCCGCGCGGCATTTGAAGGGCGGCGCGAACCGGCGGATCTTCGGCTCGTTTTCATGGGCCTCTATGGCCAACGCCGCTCCCAACGCATTCGGCGCGCAACTCGCATTCCCCGGCCGCCAGACAATCGCGCTGTGCGGCGA
>JBEKNN010000103.1:0-28564 GCA_049522755.1 Bryobacteraceae bacterium
TCCGCTATGTTCGCCGCCGGCCAGCGCCAGCAGGACCTGCTCGGCTTCAATGCCGGCAATCCCAGCAATCCCGGCGTGGCCACAACCGAAGACCCAGCCCAGCCTCTCATCGAAGACGCCCTCATGCAAGCCCGCACCTGGCTCGCCCAGAACGACAATTTCCTGCTTCTCGCTCTCTATGAGCAGCGCATCAACCGCACCATTGAGAGGAATATGGCCGAACTGCGCACCCTGCGGGCCGAGCGCAAAGCCGCCCGCGATCAAGCCCTCGAAGAGGCCGTGCTCCTAGCCCAACTCGCACAGAGCAAAGGCGAAAAGTACGATGCGGTAGCCGATTTCCCACCCGAACTCCTGGGAACGGATTCTGTTTTTTCACCTGCCGCAATCACCCGCCTTATCGCCCGGAATCAGCGCCTCAATGAAGCCCGCGACTACGCAAAAACCCCCGTAAACCCGAAGTCCAGTCGCCAAATGCCCGCAGCCGCATAACTCAGAAGTGGGGCGGCAGACGAAACCGTCTGCCCCACCCCCGAAAACACAGCGCCGTAGTAGGGCGGACCCCCCGGTCCGCGCGCGACCCCCTGGTCGCGCTCCGCCACCACCCGAAACCATTCCGCGACCCGGCTCTCGATGTATTTCGCCCAGCCGTTCCCACCAGTTCTTAAACCGCTTTCTGAGTCAGGCCCCTAAAACAGCCCGGTACCCAGCTAAGCCGAAGGAGTATACTAACGTGCTGGACCGTACATAATGAAAACTCGGGCTTACATGCCGCGTAACGGACGGCTGTCCTTTTTAACTACCTGACCGAGAACAATAACTTCGCAGCAGTTCTTCGCAGCGGGAACGTCTGGGTTGAGGCGGGGTCAAAATGGCGCGCCAGCCGCGCTGGAACCGTAATGGGGAGGGTACAAGAATGAAACGCATATCTTCTTTACAAGTGCTGGCGCTAGCCGGCCTCATGCTGGTGTTCACGGCAAGAGAGAAGGCGCAGACGGCCGGGTCGCGCGCCCTCATCAACCAGACGATTGACGAAAGCAGGCTGGTTACGCTGGCGGGCAACACGCGCCCTGAAGCGAATCGTCAAAACGATTTGGGGCCTGCCGGGTACGACTTGCATCTGGATATGTACCTTCAGTTGAAGCGTTCGCCAGAGCAGGACCGCGCGGCCGAAGCATTCGTCGAATCGCTCACCGACAAGTCCTCTCCAAACTTCCACAAATGGATTACGGCCGCGGAGTACGGACGGCGCTTTGGCGCGTCTTCCGAAGATATTGCGATGGTTTCGCGCTGGCTGGAATCCCACGGATTCACCGTCAACAACGTTCCCTCGCACAACATGGTGATCGATTTCTCTGGAACCGCCGGCCAGGTGCGCGAGGCGCTGCACACGGAAATCCACACTCTCGCAGTGGCCGGTAAGCGTTACTTCGCCAACATGAGCGATCCGCAAATTCCGGCCGCTTTGCTGCCGGCTGTCACCGGGGTAGTATCCCTCAACAACTTTAAGCCGCACCCGATGCTCGTGCCCAAGGCGCAATACACGGTGAACCCGCAAAACCTTCCCATCGTGCCGGGCGACCTGGCGACTATATACAATTTGAATCCGGCATTTTCCGGAGGGTTTACCGGCCAGGGACAGACCGTCGTCGTGCTGGAGGACACCGATCTCTACAACGGTACTGGCGATTGGAACGTTTTCCGCAATACCTTCGGCCTGACGTCTCAGTACCCTTCCGGTTCGCTCACGCAGGCGCACCCGGCGTTTGGGGCCGGCGGCCCTTGCATCGATCCCGGAATTAACGACGACGATGTTGAGGCAGCGCTCGACGTCGAATGGGCCAGTGCGGCCGCACCGAATGCCGCCATCGTCATGGCATCCTGCGAAGGTACGACCAACTTCGGCGGGTTCATCGCTCTTCAGAACATGCTGACCAACGGCGGCCCTCTTCCCAGCGTTGTCAGCATCAGCTATGGCACGTCGGAAACCGAAAGCGGCGCCGCCGAAAACAGCTACATCAACACCTTGTATCAGACCGCCGCTGCCGAGGGCGTGTCGGTGTTTGTCTCTTCGGGCGACTCCGCCGCCGCGGGGTCCGATCGCGACGGGCTCGCGGCGATATTCGGCATCGGCGTCAGCAGCTTCGCGTCCACCGTCTACAATGTCGCCGTCGGCGGCACGGACTTCGGCGACTATGCTTCCGGCACGACCACTGCTTACTGGAATCCGACAAATGGCGTCTACTACAACTCAGCCAAATCCTACGTTCCCGAGATTCCCTGGAACCAATCCTGTGGCAGCGGGGTGGCCGCCAACTATTATGGATTTAGTACGACCTACGGCACTGCCGGTTTTTGCAACGCCTACCCTGACTTCGCCAATACCGTGGGCGGCAGCGGCGGACCCAGCGGGTGCGCCACCGGAGCCCGGTCTGTCGACTATGCGGTGAGTGGGACGTGCGCCGGATGGGGCAAGCCTTCGTGGCAAGCGATTTCGGGCAACCCCAGCGACGGTGTTCGCGATCTGCCGGATGTCTCACTTTTCGCGGCGGCCGGTTTTTGGGGCCACTATTACGTGTTTTGCTTTTCGGAGCAGAGCAGTTGTGCGGGCGCCCCTTCTAGCTGGGCAGGAGCTGGCGGAACTTCGTTTTCTTCCCCGATCATGGCAGGCATTCAAGCCGTGATCAATCAAGCCCTGGGGACACTCAATGTTGGCAACCCGAATCCGGTCTATTACCAGATCGGTCAAAACCAATACAGCACCCCGGGCACAACCGGCTGTAACTCCACCACCGGCCCCGTCTCAACCTGCAGCTTCAACGATGTCACTCAGGGCGACATTGTCATTCCCTGTGCCGGCGGATTCAACTGTTACACCAACGGGCAGGCGCTCGGCGTCCTGTCGACTTCCACCACATCGTATGCGCCGGCTTACGCAGCGGCTTCAGGGTGGGATTTTGCGACCGGCATTGGCACCGTGAATGCCTTCAACTTGTTGAACGCCTTTGTAGGCTCAGTGGCGGTTTCCAGCGCTCCTTCCAGTGCGCCAGCGGCGCCAGCGCTGGTGTCGCCGGCCAACGCGGCCACGGGCATTTCGCCTACACCTTTCTTAACCTGGAACGCTTCCCCCGGGGCCACTTCCTACGATGTGTATTTCGGCACGGCGCCCACGCCGCCGTTGGTGACCAACACGGCGAACATCGCTTACGCTCCTGGAACGCTGAATTCCGGGACGACATATTACTGGGCGGTTGGGGCCAGGAACAGCCTGGGCGCGAATTCCTCCCCGGCGTGGTCTTTCACAACCAGCTGCGTATCGGCGCTGGCTCCCTCCAGTGCGACGGCAGCCGCGACCGGCGGCGCGGGCACCATCCCGGTGACCGCGGCAACAGGCTGCGGGTGGACGGCCGTGAGCAATGCCGCCTGGATCACGATCGCCTCTGGAGCCTCCGGCAGCGGCAACGGGACTGTTGGTTATACGGTAGCGGCCGATGCAGGCGCGCAACGCACCGGCACGATCTCGATTGCGGGCCAGACCTTCACGGTGACGCAGGCGGGCATCTTCCCGCTGATCTCGACGCTGGCGGGCGGAGCCATGCCTTCCACGCAGGCGCCCGGAGCGTCGCTCTCGATCCCGGTTTCCTATGGCGTCGCGGTCGACTCTTCCGGCAATACCTACTTCCCCAGTCCGACCCTGAATGCGGTCTTCAAGGCAGACCCCACTGGCCTGGTGACCCGGATCGCCGGGACCGGCGTCGCGGGACAATCGGGTGACGGCGGCCCGGCTCTAAGCGCGGAATTGAACTACCCGAACGGCGTGGCCGTGGATTCCGCCGGCAACGTCTACATAGCGGACAGCGACAACGATCGCGTTTTGAAGGTGGATACGTCCGGCATTATCACCACCGTGGCCGGCGGCGGAGGCTGCTGTTTCGGCGGCGATGGCGGCCCGGCTACAATCGCTCAACTCTACTTTCCGACCGGCGTGGCTGTAGACGCCGCAGGTAATTTGTATATTGCGGACACCAACAACCAGCGCATCCGCGAGGTAAACCCGGCCGGGATCATCACCACGCTGGTGGGCAACGGCGGCGCAGGCTTCTCGGGCGACGGCGGCCCTGCGGCCAACGCCGAACTGTACAACCCCTATGGCGTGGCAGTGGACGCGTCGGGCAATTTGTATATTGCCGACAGCGGCAACTACCGCGTGCGCATGGTATCCGCCAGCGGGACCATCACCACCGTAGCCGGGGACGGCGCGTGTTGCTTCTCGGGTGACGGCGGCGCTGCCACGAAAGCTGAGTTGTATAGCCCGACGGGCGTGGCGGTGGACGCCGCCGGCGATTTGTACATCGCGGACCGCTACAACAACCGCGTCCGCAAGGTGGCCGCCAGCGGGACCATTACCACGGTGGCGGGCAACGGCAGTTATGGCAACACGGGAGACGGCGGGGCCGCCGCCAGCGCTACATTCAGGTATCCCGAAGGCGTGGCCGTGGACTCTTCCGGCAACTTGTATATTGCGGACAGCGGCAATGCGCGCATCCGCGAGGTGAACGCCGCCGGTTCCATCTCAACCTTTGTGGGGGGAGCTGTCAACGACGGCGGACTGGGCGTATTCGGCCTGCTGAACCAGCCCTCGGGCGTAGCCAGAGACAACGCCGGGAACACGTACGTTGCGGATACGAACAACAATCGCGTCCGCAAAGTGGCGGCAGACGGGACCATCGCCACCGTTGCGGGCACCGGCGCCACGGGATTCGCCGGCGATAGCGGCGCGGCTGTCAGCGCCCAGTTGAATGCTCCGCAAGGCCTGGCGCTGGACTCCTCCGGCAACCTGTACATCGTGGACGCCAGCAACTACCGCGTCCGGAAAGTAGACTCCTCCGGCAACATTACGACGGTGGCGGGGAACGGAAAATGCTGCGGCCACACCGGCGACGGCGGACCGGCCACCAGCGCCGAGATCGGCACTCCTTACGGGCTGTCGGTAGACGCCTCCGGGAACCTGTATATTACCGATACCGACAACAATGTCGTGCGCGAGGTGGCCGTTTCGGGAACCATCACAACGGTAGCCGGCAACGGCACGTACGGCTATTCAGGCGACGGCGGCCCCGCTACCAACGCCGCGATGAGGGATCCCTGGGCCGTGGCGGTGGACGCCTCAGGAAACTTGTACATCGCGGACCGTTATAATCTCCGCATCCGTATGGTATCCACTAGTGGGACGATTACCACGGTGGCGGGCAACGGGAGCTGCTGTTACGGCGGCGATGGCGGCGCGGCTACCAAAGCGGAACTGTACTACCCGACCGGCGTGGCAGTGGATGCGTCCGGCGAGCTGTACATCGCGGATTTCTACAACGACCGTATCCGCAGAGTGGACAGCAGTGGGAATATTACAACGGTGGCGGGCAGCGGCGGCTACGGCTACTTAGGCGACGGCAATCTGGCGATCGCGGCAACTTTCCGTTATCCATACGCCATCGCGGTGGATGCCGCGGGCAACGTAGCGGTGGTGGACCAGGGTAACAACGCCGTACGGTTGTTGACGCCGACAGGCGCTCAGCCCGTTCTGACTATCCAGAGCGCGCACACCGGCGCCTTCACGCAAGGCCAGACCGGCGCCACCTACACAGTGACCGTGAGCAACGGCGCTGGGGCCGCACCCACGAACGGGACGGTCACAGTCGCCGAAACTCTGCCTGCCGGTCTGACATTGGCTTCGATGGCCGGCTCCGGCTGGACGTGCCAAGCTGGAGCGGCGCTCACGTGCACGCGCTCCGACGCGCTAAGCGGCGGGTCTTCCTATCCGGCGATCACGGTGACGGTGAACGTGTCCGCGACCGCGCCAGGTCAGTCGACCAACCAGGCGAGCGTGTCCGGCGGCGGCGGAAACCCAGCGGGAGCGGAGGATCTTACGGTGATTGCCGCCGTCTCGGGAACGCCAGCTGGCATGGTTGTCCACGGCGTGACTGGCAAGGGTGCTGGGAAGTAGGAACTGGCTTCTTCAACGGGAGCACCGTATATCGGAGACGGTTCGCTAAGCCCGGCCGCACTTTTGTACCAAATCGTGGCGCACTGGGCGCCCTCTGGGCACATGCGTGCAGCGTTCACACTCGTGTGAACGCGTCTTCCCGGGGCCTGGATACGTCGGCGTATTTGGGAAACCGTGTACTTAGCTTACCTACGGCGCCGGCGGAATGCGGCGCTTGGTCGCCTGCTCGAACGAATAAGCCAGTTCGATGAGCCGCGGTTCGCTGCACGCCATACCCGTAAAGCCCACCCCGTAGGGTTGTGGCTTGGCGTTGAATCCTGCCGGAAACGGCGGCTCCGGCGCGTTCGGAACCATGCCGAACGGCACGATCACCGTCGGATAGCCCGGCTTGGCCGCAATCGAAGCGCTGCTCGCTCCGGGAAACAATAACGCATCCAAATGATTCGCCTTCATCGCCGCATCGATACCGCGCGATCCCGCCAGATCGATGTCCTTGGCGCGATCGGCCTCATAGCGCGCGCGGTCCGCTTCGACATCCATCTCATCGGAGATGTCGAGGCGGGATTCGCCGTAACGGATCGCCCCGGCCGCCGTATGCTCAATGTTCCATTCGCGCAGTTCCGTCAGCGTCTTCACGGGCGCCGATGGACCGAGCGTCGCCAGCCACTTGTTAAAGTCGCGCTTCATGCCGTACTTCACCACCACCGAGCAATTTGCATCCTTGCCCTTGCCCTCGTTTCCGCCGGCGCAAAAATCCCATTGCGCCAGCTCCTTCACCGTGGGAATATTGGCCGGATCGACGATGATGGCGCCGCGCTCTTTCAGCACGGCGATGACATCCGCCATCACTTTCCGCTGCTCCGCGTTCAAACCACCGTTTCCACGCCCGCCGCGCCCGCCCGCCGGAAGATCGTAATAAAATTCGCGGGGGATGCCGATGCGCGCGCCCCGCAGGGCATCCGCCTTGAGATTAGGCGTGTAGTCGCGATTGGGAGGCGGCGTGCAGCGCGATGTCGCCGGATCGTTCGGATCGGGCGAAGCGCTCTCCATCGCGCCCAGCAGAATCGCGGCATCGGCCACGTACTTAGCCATCGGACCCGCCGTATCCTGGTCGGCGGTGATCGGGATCACACCCCAGCGGCTGATGCGCCCGACCGTCGGTTTGATGGCGGCGAGCATGTTCTGGTTCGACGGACCGAGAATCGAGCCCGACGTTTCCGTTCCCACGTTGGCGGCCCACAGGTTCGCCGCCGTCCCGATCCCGGAACTCGACCCGGCCGGACTCATCGCGCCGCGCCCGTCGTTGAACGCATCCCGCGGATCGCGCCGGGGGTCGTACGGATTCATTCCCCACAGGCGAATCGCGTTGTAATTTCCGGGCATCGGCGTCGGCGCCCCGGCGACCCAGTTGGCAAGCTCGCTGAGCGTCGCCTTGGCGATGAGGATCGCTCCAGCGGCCTTGAGGTTCCTGGTCAGCGTCGCTTCATACGGCGGCGTGTAGCCTTGAAACGCGAGGGCGCCCCCGGTAGTCGGCATCTCCGTGGTTTGGATGTTGTCTTTGAGCGCGATCGGGATGCCGTGCAGCGGACCGCGAACACGGCCCTGCGCGCGCTCGCGATCCAACTCGTCGGCCTCTTTGAGCGCGTTCGGATTTACGATGACGGCCGCGTGCAGCACGTCTTCATACATCCCTATTCTCGCCAGATACTGCATGACCAACTCGCGCGAAGTGACGCGATGCTGTTCGAGCGCAGCGCGCATCTGGGGAATCCCGGATTCGACAACGGAAAAACTGCTGTCCCGCGTCTGGCTGTGAGCAACAACACTAATTGCGGCGAGAGCTATACAAGAAAGAGACATTTTCATGACAGCGATGTTATCATCGATACACCTTCGCGCTACCGCCCGCATTGGTACGCGGCCCATGTGTTAGCGCTGGCCTGACTCATTCTTCGTAGAAAAACTAACGTAATCGCCGCGCAGGCGTCCATCACTGCAAATTGGATGGCCCCGATGGAATCGGAGCCCATTCCGGGGGTCTCTTAACCGGGAAATTTCATTGGAGAGGTCTCTATGAAAAACCAGATTTGGAATGGCACAGCGCTTTTTGTTCTGTTCGCCGCCGCTTCTTTCGGCCAGAATATTCGGGGCACGATTCTCGGAACGGTGCGCGACCCGTCAGGCGCGATCGTCAGCGGGGCCAAAGTGACCGTCAGGCAGCCCGCCACCGGGCTTATACAAACCCAAAACACGAACGCGGCCGGCGAATACCTGTTCACTGAGCTGCCTGTTGGAATGTATTCGGTAACCGCGGAGCAGGCTGGCTTTGCGAGCGAAACCAAGCAAAACGTGCTTCTCGAAGTGGACGCCAGAGTGCGGGAAGATTTCGCTCTGTCGGTCGGCGCCGTTACCCAGACGGCAACTGTCGAAGCCTCGGCGCCAGTGATCAGCACCGATTCGGCCACCGTCGGCAATGTCATCAACAATGAGCAGGTGACGGAACTGCCGCTGAACGGCCGCAATCCGCTCCAATTGGTCACGCTGGTCCCCGGCGTCAACAATGGCGTCAAGGGATCTCAGAACCAGACACAAGGCGGGTCAGTCTCGATTAACGGCGCGCGCGAGCAATCTAACAACTTCCTGCTCGACGGCGTCGATAACAATGACCTTGCGATTAATCAGTGGGTCGTCCCAATTGACCCCGACGCGATGGAGGAATTCAAGGTAGCGGAAACCACTTACTCGGCCGAATACGGACGCAGCGGCGGCGGCCAGATTAATTACACCACCAAGAGCGGCAGCAATCAGTTCCACGGTGTGGCCTATGAATACCTCCGCAACGCGGATGTGGACGCCAGGAATTTCTTCGATCCGCTCAACATCCCCCCGTACAAACGCAACCAATTCGGCTCTTCGGTCGGCGGGCCCGTCAAGAAGGACAAGACGTTTTTCTTTTTCAATTGGGAGGGCACGCGCATTCGTCAGTCGATCAGCAAAGTCGGCACGGTGCCGACCGCGGCCATGCATGACGGCAATTTTTCCGCTCTCAGCGCTCCGATTTACGATCCCAGCTCCATCAACGCCGCCGGCCAGCGCACACCATTTCCCGGCAACATCATCCCTGCGGCCGACATCAACCCCGTTGGCCAGGCGGTTCTCAATTTGTATCCCATTCCCAACGCGCCCAACAACGCCTCCAGCGGACTATACAATTCGACCGCGCCGCTGAGCGACAGTTTGAACCAGTACACCGGCCGCGTCGATCATCGCTTCAGTGAGTCCGACGCTCTTTTTGGACGCTATTCCTTCTTCGACGAAAATCGCCTCAACACCTTTGACCCCTTCTGCGCCGGTTCCCACAATCTCCCCGGTTATGGCTGCAATACGCTGAATGGCGGCCAAGGGGTTTTGCTGGGCGAAATCCACCTGTTCGGATCGAATAAGGTGAACGAGCTGCGCCTGGGCTACAATCGCATGAGCAACGGAATTTTCCAGCAGGATCAGAGTACGGATAACTCGACGGCGCTGGGAATTCTCGGCACATCGCGCAATCCGGTCGATTTCGGCACGCCGCTCATCTCGCCTTCCGGCTATGATACCGAAGGCGACGCCACCAACCTCCCGCAGGAACGGAAAGATAACACTTATCAGGTCACGGAAACATTTTCATGGACGCATGGCAAGCACAATCTCAAATTCGGCGAGGACTTTCGCCGCTTTCAGCTGAATCTTCTGTTCGACTCCTCCGCGCGCGGCACGTTAACTTTCCAGAACTTCTATACCAGCCAGGCCGCCAATTCCAGCGTCGGCGGAAGCTCTATTGCGGACCTGCTGCTGGGCGATCCGTATTCGACTTCCGTGAGTCACTCTTTCGCCGGCCCCAGCGCGAGTGATGTTACCGGCTTCCGCACCTCCTCTCTCGATTTCTTCGCGCAGGACGATTGGCGCGTGACTCCCCAGCTATCTTTGAATCTCGGCCTTCGCTGGGAGTACAACTCACCCGTCATCGATAAGTACAATCACCTGGCTACATTCGATCCCTATGTCTCCGGCGACATTAAAGTCGCGACCGCGCAGGATCAAAACCTTTACACCTCGAAAAAGACTCAATTCGCGCCGCGCTTCGGATTTGCCTACACACCGTTCGGGAACAAGACGGTCTTCCGTGGCGGATATGGCATTTTCTGGGATGAAAAGCTGCTGAACATCCTGTTGACTCCGGCGCTCAGCCCGCCTTTCGTCGTGCCGCTGACCTTCAATCCCAGCAGCAACGGCGTTCCCAACATCAACATCGCGAATCCCTATGGCGGAGCTGCCGCGGGTTCCTTCGAAAGCTCGACGTGGCTCGAGAGTCCGTTCAAGAACGGGTATATCCAGCAGTGGAGCTTCAACGTGCAGCGCCAGTTGGCTTCCAACATGGGACTTACCGTCGGCTATGTGGGATCGAAAGGAAGCGATCTCGATCGCGAGTACAATGCCAATCTACCGGAGCCGTCTCCGCTATTCAATCAGGCTAACCGGCCCTATCCTACCTTTGCCGGTATTACTGTCGATTCCGCTTCTGCCTCCTCGAACTACGAAGCTCTGCAGATCGAGCTCGAAAAGAAACTCTCGAAAGGTCTCACCTTCCTCACCGGTTACACTTACTCAAAATCCATCGACGACGATTCCGCATGGAGCGCCTCGGTGGTCGATCCGTTCAATTTCCACACCGAGCGCGGCCTTTCGACTTTCGACACCCGCAACCGCTTGATCCTCAGTTATGTCTACGTCTTGCCGGTCGGCAAGGGCCGCTCGTATCTCGCGCACATGAACTGGGCCGGCGAATTCTTCCTGGGCAATTGGCAGACGAACGGCATTTTCACGGTTCAATCCGGAAACCCGATTGATCCGTCAGTCGGCCTGCTCACGCTTACCGGCACCGACTCGAGTACGCGCCCCGACGTGGTTGCCGGCTGCAATCCGAACAACTTCGCGCACACGCCCAGCGAATGGTTCAATACGGCCTGCTTCACCGATAACTTCCTTGGTCGTTTCGGGGACTCCGGGCGCGACGTCATCATCGGCCCGGGCGTCGTAGATTTCGATCCGTCGCTGTTGAAGAACTTCGTTTTCAAGGAAACCCGCTACGTCCAATTCCGCGCCGAGTTCTTCAACGTTCTGAACCATCCGAATTTCGACAATCCGACGGTCACGGAAACCAGTTCGACTTTCGGCCGAATCACTTCCGCCGGCGTGCAGGACCCGCGTCTGACCTCGCGACAGATCCAGTTCGCTTTGAGACTGGTGTTTTAGACCAAAGTCATCGGGGCTTACTAGCCTCCAGCCCCTACCGGTGCTCATCCTTTCGCCGCGTGCAAACGCAAAGGGCTGTTGTTCTTTCTTAGGCATCTAGACTAGACTCCTTTTACCCAGTTGGAAGAGTTCTTGTAACTATTAAGAGGAATAATCTGGCGGTGAGGGTGAGATTCGAACCGCCGACTGCCTCCGGCGTTCTACAACTTGCAGATTGTGCGTTGCCAGCGACGCCAAATTTGCGACCGGCGCCGTGGACCATTGCACGCTATTGCACGCTGGCGATGAAGATTCGATTACGGGGAAGTTCAGAGACTTCATGAAAGGGACAGTGTTCTAAGACTGTCGGTTGATACGATTAAGGAGAGGGGAGCCAAAGATGAACCACCAAACGATATCGCCGGGCGAACCAACTCCGGCGCCGCCGATTGTGCAGCCCTCTGTTAATGGCTTGGTGGACA
The DNA here is from genome assembly GCA_049522755.1 of Bryobacteraceae bacterium. Taxonomy (GTDB): domain Bacteria; phylum Acidobacteriota; class Terriglobia; order Bryobacterales; family Bryobacteraceae; genus PALSA-243. Next base: position 11,755 of record JBEKNN010000103.1, read on the forward strand.
ACGCGACGCTGCAGCTGTTGGCGAGTTGGCGGGTTCAGGACACCACCAAGAACCCCGGATGACGTTCAGGCGGGGCAACAATTCTCGGAATTTCCGCACCATGCCAACCTCGCTACCAACATAGACGCTGCGGAGTCTCCCGCTTGCCCCCATCCCTCTTGAAGGCGGCGAAACTTCCATCGTTAAACTTGGCGCAAGTTTTCATGATGCCCTCTTCGGTGGATTCACCCATGCCCGCAAGTTCAATCCGCCCGTCGTCGCCCAGCCGGAAATCGACCATGCAGTCGGCTATCCGGGTGAGGAATACCTGCTCGGCATTTTCCCATACGTCGAGCAATTCCATCGCTTCGTCCCTGGTTCTGGCGTTTACGATGGAGAAATCACCATTGGGCCATCGACAGAGATAAAATCGCCATGCAACGAGGTTACCAACTCGGCGCCGCATCCATTCTTGGCTTGGCGCCTAGACTAGGAGACGGACTGTCCCGGCGCCTGTGCACCTTTCATGACAATCAATGCTTCGGGCTTCATGTAGCGCAGATAGAATACCGATTAACAATCCGCGGGCGCCCCTGAACTTGATCCGATGCGGAAACCCCACTCAACCCGCGTTCAGCTGCCGGGGCCATCGGCGAACTGGTTAATCGTTCTGGAGTTGATATTCGAAACGTACGGCGATCAGCGAAATGGCGACTTCGGTGCTGCACTCAACAATCACTGCGAGCGCATTGCGCCCCCGTGCGACGGTATTGGTCATCCCCCAGATTGTACATCGAGTTGTTTTGGAGGAAGCGGTGGCATTCAATGATACCCTGAGTGACTCGTCGTATCTGTTTAACCCATATGACGCCGACAATCTTACTTATTTCGCCACTAAGGGCGTTGCCCCAAACACACCCGAACCCGAAACCTATGGGATGATGTTGGCCGGTCTGAGGCCGATAGGCGTGGCCGTAAGACGGCGGCGCGGCGCTGTTACCCGGCGCGGCTGACAGACTGTGAGGCTGGCTCGGCCATGCCCAGGACTAACTGGCAGATCATGCCATGCGCTAACTAACGGCCGCCGGCAGGCTTCGGTTTGACCGCGTTCGCCAAGACCAGCCGGTTATCGTGCGTGACATAACTGATCTGCAGATTGTAACCGTTGGGCGTGGCTGTGTGATAACTCTTGAAGGCGGCGACGTGAATGTCGTCGCGGGTGGAGGTGTCGATTTGCGCCCTGAGCCCGCGTTTCTCAAGGTCCGCCTTTACCCCGTCCGTATCCCATGGCGAGATCCCAAACGAGATGTGATCGATCCGCGCGCGGCGCGCCGGCGCGGCGCCGCCTCTTCCGAAACTGGGGTCGTTCGGATTGCCTCCACGGATGAGGGCGTCTCCAATTTCGCCGATCATAAGCTCGTGCTGGCTTCCTTCGTCGTACGTCTCTTTCCACCCCAGCAGATTCGAGTAGAAGGAGACGCTTTCCTTGTAGTTAGTCACGCCGAACGAGAGATGGTCCAGCCACACGGTCTTCCATCCGGTCGGTTCGAACGGCGCCGGCGCCGATAGCTTCGCAGCCGGCGCCGTCTTGCGGGCCTTCGCGAGGCCGTTGCCGTTGCCGATCTGAAGATCCCACCCATCCGGATCCTTCACATGGAAGCTCTCAAACCCCTTGCCATCGTTTTCGACCACCGGAGTCAGGCCGCGCTTCCGGAGCTCCGCCTCCACTGTCCTGGCGTTCCACGGCTCGATGACAAAGCCGAAGTTCTCCACTATGGCCCTTTGCTGCTCGGGCGACTCTTTAAAGATGGCCGAGCCCCAGTCGCCGATATCTAACACTGCCTGCTTACCGTCATCGCTGCGGAGCTTCCATCCCATAAGCGCGATGTAGAACGCCGCCTCCTTCCGATAGTCAGCCATCTGGAAGGTGATGTGGTCCAGCGCCACCGTCTTCCACCCCGTGGGCGCGAACACCGGTTTGATCGGGGCGGTTGCCACCTCCTCGGTCAACGGGCACCCCCGTGTTCCGTAGCCATCCCTGCACCGGCCCTGCCCGAATGCGGAGGCGGCAAAGGGCGCCCCAGCCGCCGCCACTCCCAGTGCCCGCAGCAGTTCGCGGCGCGAGGTTGTCCCGCGGTCGCAGTCGTTCAACAGCTTGGCTGGCATATCATCCATAGCAGGTCTCCCACGCGCCGGGTTGATTATCCCCCGGCCCGAATGTCTATTGCAAGCTCCGTGAGCTTCGTCGCGCGAACGGCACGAACCGCCCCGCGCGGAGTTTCCCGCGGTTAGCCCGGCGTTTAGGAGCGGCCCTCGGACAGCACGTCTCGCCAGTGGACTGAAAACCGGGCGTAATCGGGATGCAGATCCCCGATCAAATCCGCTCAAAGGATGTTCCAGGCGTACTGCCAAGCCCATGATTAGAGCTGATCCCGCACTCCAGGAGGCCCACTCGAAATGATGCCCGCGATCCGCGGCAGCGGCTGCGGGTCGTCGTGTGCAACCTGGGCAGGACGCTGACCTTGGAGACCTTGGAGACGTCCACATGCCGGCGGATGCTCAATGCGGACGGATTTCTAACCGAAGTGGTCAGGCTCGATGGCGCCCGCGGTGGCATGACCGATGAGGAAATGGAGAAGTTCGTCAAGAGCTTTCCCGTTGAGATGATCTAGCTCGGCAGCGTTTAGCGCGCGTCCGACCGGAGATAGCTAACGATATTCAATATCGTTAGCTATCCGGCTTCTGGTCGAACCCGCGCCGGGCGGCGCGACATGGACGCCCGCTACGCCAACGCTGGCGTCCCTGGCGGGCCTGAACGACAAAAGCCGATCCCCGAAGGGACCGGCTTGGCGGGCCTGGCGGGAAAAGGTTTATAGAGGCCGGGTTAGTTCGGAAACGATGAAAGGGCTGCGTTCCCGGATCGCGCGGCAGGGCGGTTCCTCGTCGGCCCAAACGCCTGCTATGAAACTCGTAGGCGGTGGTCGCGGCCACGAATTCCCCATGAGCGTCCCAGGATGAAGCGGCCCGCTTCGCGCGCGGCCTTGTCGATGGTGGCGCGGATCGTTGTAGCGTCGGTCATTGGTTCCCCTTTCGCTAGGCCGCTTGGTTCAGGGGCTATCGCGCAGCTTCGATAGCTCGCGCAGCGGCGACATCGCAATGGTTCGCATCGTTCTCGGGTTTGGCGTGGTCGAGAAGGCAAATCGCGTGGAAGAAGGCGTCGCGTAGTTCCTGGGTGTTCTCTACCGGCGTGGCTTCCGCGTCCGTCATAGAGACCCACGCTGCGTTGACCTCGGTGGCTGGCCGGGCGGCTTATCTCTTGGCGATTGTTTCCATTGGCTTGTGAGCTTACTGGCTCACAGCATAGATCACTCTTCCCCACGCCGCAGGGAGTCAACTGAATTCCGATTACCTATTTGTAACAAGGTTGCATTGCGGACGGAGGCGAGTCATGTGTCCTGGCATACCAGCGTGCCGCAAGGGAACCTCGCGTGCTGAGGCTCTAAAAGGAGAGGTCCACAGTGGCAAAACTTACAGCATCGAAGAAGAAGGCGGAGCCAAACAAAGAATTCGGACTACCGGAGCAGCGCAAATACCCAATGCCGGACGCAAGTCACGCCCGAAACGCGAAGGCGCGCGCATCGCAGATGGAGCATCAAGGCAAACTGAGCGCAGCCGGCAAGAAAAAGATCGACTCGAAGGCGGACAAGATTTTGGGCAAATGAGTCGGCATGAACGAGAAAAGCCGATCCCCGAAAGGACCGGCTCGGCGGCCTTCGGTTGGCTAGGCGGCTTACGATAAAGCACCCTTCTTTCGGCGGTAGCAGAGGCGCTTCCGGGCGCCATAGGCAAGCCTACGAGCATTCTCGCAGGCCTCGAACTTGCCAGTGGTCTCGTTGAAGTTTCCAACAGGGACCTCGCCAAAGCTGCGGCACAAAGCGCGATAGAGCTTCCCACCAATCTTTTTGATGTGGATCTCCTTGGCGCGATAAAGAACCGGGATGTCTTTCCAAATGACCATATAATCCATCTTCCTTTTACAGCCGGCGAAATTTGCGACGGGTCAACAGCGCCCTTGCCGCCGAGCTTGCCGCCGTTCTTCGCTTTGGCGGCCTCGATCATTTTCCGCGTGATTTCCTTGCCGGTAGGCTGGTTCAGGCTGTCCCGTAGCTTCCTTAGTTCGCGGGCGGCGACGTCGCGATGATCGGTATCGGTCTGCGGGTTCGCATGATCGAGAAGGCAAATCGCGTGGAAAAGGGCGTCGTGTAGTTCGGGCGTGTTGTCTACGGTGGTTTTCATTTGGCTTATGTTTCCTTTGGCTTTACCACATCGATCACTCTTATCGGCGGATGAGTCAATTAGAATGTTGATCGTGCTTGGGGTCGCCGAAGGCGGATGCGGCTAATAGCCGTTGCCGGACGACCGGGTGGCGCCAAGCCGTTCGCTGGCCGCGCCCGACATCCGCTCGTTTTCAAAGGTTGGCAGCGAGGAAGGTAGCCGCGAGCTGGCGCCTTCCGGCAGGCCCCCGCGGCGAAGAGCTTGTAGCAGTTGCCGACTTCAGTCGTCAACGGACAAATCGTGGGTGGACAAAGGATGTCGATACATCTGGGCGGTCCGGCGAAATGGCGGGTCCTTGTGGAGAGGGAGTCCCACAGAAATTAGAACAATTGATTCGACGCGAAATTGGTAGCCGGGTGAATTCCCGATTATCCGATGTAGTCCGCATCCGAAACTGAGCCAGTACGACGATGACTAGCCTCGAATCGCCGGAAGAGAACATACTGGAGCCAAGGATGACTCTATGGCGTCAGAGAAAGGGCGTCCGAGAAAGAACAATATGCAATCCGACCCCCTGATTTCCAAGCTGGCAGACCAGACTTTCGTCGCAAGCGAAGCGGCCCCCGGCCACCAAGTGTGTTACATCGTGGCGGCTCCGACCATGAAGGTGATGTTTGAACAATTGGAATACTTGCTTGCCCACGAAAGCCAAGGGTGTCCCGCGGGATGCCAGGACTGCATACGGCTCAGAGAAGTAGAGGGCTGGCTACTCCAGCCGTTCCGCGCGACCGAGATTCGCGGAGGACGAGTGTAGCCTCGTAAGACTTCCGCTGGCGCACGCGGATGGCTCCAATACATCCTGCCAGCCGACATTGAGGATGTGCGGCAAACATCTGCTTTCTACAAGCCGGATGGGACACGCCCTTTTCCCGCATTCGACCGGAGGTCCTCCTGCTTTGCCTGCCGCTACCAGGAGCCCGCTTGGGCCGGGCATTCCGGGAGGAGGGCGCGCGCCTCGCACTCCTTTGCCATGGCGGGACGCGCTCGCAGATCTGCGCGGAGACTGCAAGAAAGCGCCCTCGGAAGACTCCGCGCATCAGTCTTAATGCCGGATGATTCCTCTTCCGCGAACCTCATCCTCAGTTGCTTGGCCCACAGCGTGCTCATGCTCTGTCATGTCATCCACGGTTACCGAGCATCTTGCGGCCACAATCGAAGAGCCTCTCGCGCGGCTGGTGGCTTTCGAGCCCACCACCTTGCCGGTTTTGAGCGTCTACATGAACACCCAACCGGATCAGCACGGACGAACCCCCGGCGCGGCGCCGTATCTTCATCGCGAATTCAAAGCTCTGGCCCGGACTTGGGCGCCGAGTTCCCTGGAGCGTCACAGCTTCGATCGGGACGTGGAGCGAATCGTTTCCTATGCCACCGGCAAGATCGACCCCTCGGCAAACGGGGTCGCCATATTCGCGTGTTGGGGCGCGGAGGAATTCTTCGAGGCAATCCAGTTGACCACCCCGGTCAGCGATAACCGCGTCTACGCCTACAGCCAACCTCATCTGTATCATCTGGCCCGCATCGACGGTCAATACCCGCGGTACGCCGCGGTGCTCACCGATACGAACATGGCGCGTATCTTCGTTTTCGGGCTTGGCCATGTCATCGATGCGGAGGAGGTGAAAGGCAAGAAGGTTCACCGGGTCAAGGTCGGCGGATGGTCGCAAGCCCGCTACCAGCGACGTGTGGGGAACGCGCACCAGGAACACGCCAAAGAGGTCATCGAACGCCTGGCTCAGATTGTCCGCGAAGACCAAGTAAGCCACATCATCCTTGCCGGAGATTCGGTCGTGATTCCGCTCCTTCAAGAACAACTGCCGCAAGAAATGGCGCCCATGGTTGAGGTAATGAAACTGGATATTCATGCTTCCGAGCAGGATGTTCTGACCGCAACCCTCGCCAAGCTACAGGAGCAGGAAGCCAAGACCGCCGGGGAAAAGGTGGACCGGCTGATGCAGGAATATCGCGCTCGTGGATTGGCCGTAGTCGGGACGCAGGAGACGCTCGAAGCCTTGGCCAACGGGCAAGTCGAAGAACTGCTCATCAGCAGCGCGCTCGAGGAGAGCCATCCCCAGCCGGAGGAAGTGCAAGCCATTTTAGCGCCGGAGATCCCCGATTCGGAGGGAGGAACGAAAAGCGAAGAACCAAGGCAAGCGTCCCTTCCCGATCTGCTGGTGACGAAAGCCAAGCAGACTGGCGCTGCTGTGACGTTTATTGAAGACGCGACTTTGCTTGAATCGACCGGCGGCGTGGGCGCGTTCTTGCGATGGCGCGCGTAAAAGCCGCAGCGACCCCCACACAGCGCCGGGCGAAGCTTGTTCTCACTGGTCCGCCGTTTCAGCACGTCGCGATTCGGCACATCGACGGGCGCGGTGCGCGCGCATGACCTCGGCCCAGGTTGGACATCTACCATTTGCAATGACCAGGAGCTCTCGCAACGGCTCTACGTAGGGCCGCCCTTCCGCTTCTGCCCGGCGCCGTTGGCGTTCGCGCATCACGGCGACCCAACTGGGCTCAGCAACTTCGTGGACAGCGAAAGGCGCTTCGAGCTTGTGGATGCGCCGCTGGAGACTGGTCATGGCGATTATCCACTCTCGCTCACGCCAGCGATCCGTTCGAGTTCCGCGATTAGACGATCCTCGTTGGCGCGACTCAGACGACGACAGAATCCGCTCGTTACGTCCTCAACGATTCGGTCCCGCGCTGCAGGGTTATGTTTGAACGAGTCGAAATCAGCGCCCATCAGTCGGTGGGCCGCTTCATCGAGCGCTGGGTTGAATCGCTCCGAGACCGGCGCGGAAACCGTAAGCAAACCGCTGTGCTCCAACTTCGCCACACACTTGCAGGCGCCAGATCGCAATCGCCCTGGCGCGCAGCGATGCTGCCCAGCGTATCGAGGCTCTCGGCCACGCGTAAATCGGCGGCGCCCAACAAGCGACCGGATCGCCACAGCCTGCTCGGCGAGCGTTCGGCCTTCGGGCAACTTCGCGGAGTCGCGGCAGAAGAGCGCCAGGTCGTTGGCGCTCTCGGCATAGTCGGCTGTGTCGGCGCCTAGACTTTTGCGAAGTTCGAACGCCTGGCGGAGGTGTCGCTCGCCGTTTTTGTAGGCCCCGGAAGTATATTCGAAAAAAAACAGCCGATCGATGCTGTGACCGGATAACTCGCGAACTCGGCATCCGCGTCGCCTGATTGTTGGGCGCCGGATGCGGCATCTACGGCTAGATTCGCCACGCGCATCGCTTCCTTCAGATCGCCCCTGGCATAGAGATTCTCGGCCCGACGGTCAAACGAGGCCCAATCTTGCCCTGACAGACTCTACCGAAGCCCTTGGCTGGCATTGAACTACGGAGACAATCCTCGGCAATATCGGCAGCGACTCGCGGGTTCACTTCTACTGCCTGAATCGACGGAGTCGCGCGGAGGACTTCACCAACCACGCTTGCACGCGCAGCGCTCAGTGGCCCGCGGTCGAATCGAGCTTCGCACCCTGAATCCACTGCAGGATGGTCTCGTATTCGATAGACCCTTTCGGCCAGCGCACGCCGCCTCCATGCGCAAGCTGTCCCGATCCCACCACGCCTTCCGAGTCCGCGGTGGACGTCGGCTTGCGCAGAATGAGGCTATTTTCGGGAGTGGCGGTGTCCACTACATTCATCACCGTCGACCACGTGGCATTGAAGAGCGTATGCGTGATATGGCAGTTCGCGCACGCGTAGCCATCCTTGCCCTTCTTGTTCAAGATGGGCTCGACATACGCGTGAAAGAACGGCTCATCAAGCTTCTTCTGACGCGCTGCATCCGTTCGGGCTGTAGCGGCGGCCGCCGGTCTCGCCGGCCCGGCGGCCGGTGGGCGCATTGCGGCCACTACATCGGCCGCGTCCGGTCTGCTTTTGAGCTCCTTAAAGATCAGCTCTAGGTTTGTTCCACGGTCTCCCGCCAGCCGGTTCGTCGCCGCAAAATTCGTTTCCCGCACAATCGGCGAGGCGCGCTCCGCCAGTCGCCGCATTTCGGGGTCTGAAGAACTCAGCAGAGGAAGCAGCGATTTCGCCAACTTGTCCGCGCTGGGGCCGAAAAAAGCAATCTGCTCGATGTCATTGCCGATGCGGCTATAAACCAGCGGGCCGTTTTTCGACAGATCCGCTCCCAGGTCGTAAACATCGCCGCGTCGCAGCGGCGGTTCCGCCAGCGCCCCCAACACTTTCTTCTTTTGCAGATCCGAGCCCTTGTCGAGAACTCCCGCGATTTTGTCCGCCAGTTGAGTTTCGACGCTGAGCCTGCCCCCGATCGCACGCTCGCGATCCTGTTCGCTGCCCATCAGCGTCACCCAGTTGTTGTAAAGGTAACGGATATTTTCATCCGCCAGATTGTACAGGGCGTCGCTCAGATTCTGTCCGACCCAGGGATGTTGACGCTCGGCCATGCCGGCGAGCACAATATCCTCGATCCGGCTGCGCACTGCGGGGTCGGCATTCCAGAACCAGCCCTGCCACAGCGCTTTGATTGCGTCCATGCGCACCGGAATCACTGGATCGGAAGCGACGTTCTCAAGCGCCGCCATCATCTCGCCCCGGCGCGCCAAAGCCGCGAAGTGATGCGCAAAAACTCGCGTTGCGCCCCACCGTACGCGGGCGTCCGGCGATGACAAAGCGGTGAGCAGCGGCGCGCCCGCTGCATCTTCATGCCGGCTGTAAATCTGCCGCAGGGACCATGCCGCGGCGCGTTGCGCCAGCTTGCTTGAGTCGCCCAGCAGCGCCTCCAAAATCCCCGCCGAGGAAGGGTGACCCAAGCGGCCTAGCGCCTCCGCTGCCGCCTGCCGGATCAGCACATCGTTCGACCGCGCTGCGGTCTCGATCTGCCGAACCAGGGCAGGGGACGCGCCGTCCCAAATCCGGTCGAGATCCTCCAAAAGCTGAACCGGCTGCTTGGAAAGGTTGGCCGGCGCCGGCGAGTTCCAGCCCTTGGATTTGTCTGTCCCTGGATAGTACGAACTCAGCGCCAGCACGGCAAACTGCGTCTCGCGGAAGGGCGTGCGAAAATTCTCAAACGATTGCAATGGGTCGAACCAGCCGCCGAATGCCTGTTGCCGGTTCAGCAGATAGTCGAGACCCTTTTGCACTTGCAGATTATCTCGGGGAACGCCGGCCGCGGCCAATGTCCACAGCACATGGCCCGTCTGAAATTCCACCTCCGGCTCTTTGTCGTCGAACCGCATTGACCATTGACCGTCGGGTCGCTGCAGGGAAAGTATCCGCTCTACATCTTTCGCGATCTGGTCCTTGTACTTCGCCGCATCGATATCGGCCAGCGCGAGCGTCTGATAGCAAAGGTCGATCATGTTCTTCACTTCGCCGCTCGCGATCATCCCGGGCAATCGCGCGTCTTTGATCTCTTTCCAGGAATACCAGGCCACTTCGAAATCGCTCACCAGCGGCGTGTTGCCGTTGGTCTCATCGGGAGGAAGCTGCGTCCGGCCGGCGTAATAGAGATTCAGATAGGCGCCGATGCCGCGATGATAAGCGGGTTGTGGCTCGCGTGAAACCTGGCTCTCAAACACATCCATCAGGTGCGACATGCGGCTCAGCACGTTCGCCGGCGCCGAAATCACGCGGGACCATACGGCGCCATCCTGCTCGAATCCATAGAAGGGTCGCGGATTATTGTAGAAACGGTCCGAGAGAAATTTCAGTTCCTGGCGCTGCACCACCGGATACCCGTTCACCGCGGCATACAGCTGCGCGCGCTGCGAGAAGTGGCTCACATGGCAGGCCACGCACAATGACGTCTCCTGATGCACGCTCGCAACTCGATCCAGCCGCCCGCCGCGCCGCGGGGTGTTGGCAAACCATGAATCGCCTGCCGCCAGAATATAATCCACCGCGGTTCGAACCGCCGCATGCGGATCCCGATATGGCGGGGGTTCATAGAGACGCGTGACCAGTTTGTATTCCGGTTCGTTTGCGCGCACACGGACGTAGTAATCGCCCCCATCGCGCAAAATGCGCGGAGCGAATTTGTTGCCGGGCAGAGCCTGCACCTCGTGCGGCAAGGCTACTGGATCCTGGCCTTCTGTGAACGGCGTGGGGTTGTCGCTTTCAATACGGTAAATTGCCACATCCACCGGCAAATCGTCGCGATCCATTAACTCCACTTGAAAAAAAACCAGCTTCGGGCCGCCGTCAAAATGGAATCGGTACCAGTCTTCGCCGGACGCGCCTTCCACCGCTTCTTTCCGCGCCGTACCTGGAATCGGGAGATAATCCACGGTGTCGGCGGAAGCGTAAACCGTATGGCCGAGCCTCATCGGGCTCGCATCCTCCCAGCGATGGTTGGCGCCGCGGCTGAGAGATGCGGAATCCGGCCACTCATTAATGCGCAGCGAATAGCGCGCAGTCCCCGCAATGGTTGCCGCGATGCGCAGTTGCGGAGCGGTCGGGCGGCTCACATGAAACGGCGCATAGAAGTCGGGGTCGCCCAGGTGCAACGTCTTGCTTACGATCGCCGCCCCGCCGTCGAGCAGTGTAACCTCAATCCGCGACTCCGGCTGTAGCGCCGCCGCAGAGTCGATAGAAAACAAGATGCTGTAGGTCTTGCCCGAATCGAGCGCGGGTAAGCGGATTGCCTGCGTCTGAACCGCGCCCGATTTCGACAGTACCTCGTGCACCGAATAGTCGCGCGGAGTTTGAGCCGCGGCAGCCATGGCGATCGCAATCGGAAACGGAGAGCGCCGCAGCAAGCCTGAAAGTCCCCGCCAAAATGTCGCAGGCACGGCCATTCGCCGTGGCCCGCTTAAATCGATATTTCGAGAGTGCATTCCAGTGTTCTAATTCGACAGATGCCCGCGCGGCCCAGATGGATTGTATTAGCAAACAAACTGCCGCTGCCGATCATCTGTATAGTGCCTGCGTCTATATACAATTGAACCATGGTCTCTTCGGCGGATCTCAGATTAAAGGAGCCTGAGGCGGTGCAGGCTTTTCTCGGCGGCCGCTCCGAGGACACGTTTCGCGGCCTCTTCGAAGCTCTTTATCCCAAACTGGTCAGCTACTTCGTGGTTCGATGCCTCGATTTACAAGTGGCCGACAGAACTGGCCCAGGATGCCCTGATGACTAGCCGGCGGATGGCGCTCTGTATCCGGCGCTCCCGCAGGCCCTTCAGGACCAGCTTGGGCTGCGATTGGAGACGAAGAAGGGCCCGCTCGATATGCTCGTGATCGATCAAATCAATCGGACGCCGACCGACAATTGATCTCGAAGCCGCTGTAGCCGCGGTCGTGAATCATCTGGTAGATGCAGCGGCTGGAAAGACTGCGGCCGAACACAAACAGGAACGGGCCATTCCATAAGGGCGTTAATATCGGTAGCTATCCGCTAGCCGTCTCTATCGGGAAGCCCTCCTGGTCGGCCGGGTGGCAGACGGCGCAACATGGGCGCCCGTTACGCCAACGCTGGCGTCTTGGCAGGCGCCACTAATGACAAAAGCCGATCCCCGAAAGGACCGGCTTGGCGGGCTTGCGCTGTTGGAAGCCTAGAGGCAGTAGCTACGGTTCACCGGGCTGGCTCACGCTGCGTTCCCATTGCGAACGAAGTCCCCAGCGTCGCATCCCCGTGTCGGTGCTGGCCGTCGCGTATTCCTGCGCGAGCGCGCGCGCCATGGCGGGTAGCTGATCGTCCCCGCCCATCCGCCGTTACCGAACTGCCTGAAACTTCCCGTTCCAGTTCTCCGCCGGCAGCCAGATTTTGATGTCCGAATCCGAACTGGGCGTCAGCGTCGCCGCCACGCGACAGAAGGCCGGCAGCGTTTTGAAGACGTTTGGTCCCCGCCCGGGTCCCGCCGGAGGCGTAAACGCGCCCGCCTCCACCGTCTGCGCCAGTGTGATGGCGGTGTTCGGCGGATGCAGCGAGGACAGATCGGCGCAGGTGGCCGCCAGCGCCGATTGCGCAACGAGGACGAGAATCGGAAGTTTCATCACGCACATGTTAACCATCCCACCGATAACCGAAGGAACAGCTTATTCTTCGCGTAGAGCCGTCATTGGATCCAGATTTGCGGCGCGCCGGGCCGGCAGAAGACCGGCAACGACAGCCGACGCGACGAGAACCACGCAGGCCGTGACCAGAGTTGTGGGATCGTTGGGCTCCAGGCGGTAAAGGAAACTGGCAAGGAGGCGCGTCGAGAAGACCGCGACCGCGAATCCAAGCGCAAGGCCGGCCACAATGAGAATCGCCACTTCGCCCAGGACCATGCGGAGCACGCGAGCCTGCTCCGCGCCAAGCGCCATGCGAATGCCGATTTCATTGCGCCGCCGGGCGACGTTGTACGACATGACGCCGTAGAGCCCGATGACGGCCAAAGCCAATGCAAGGGCGCCGAAGAATCCGGAGAGCGTTGCAAGAAGGCGCTCGCGGCCCAGTGACTCATCGAGCTGAACAGAAAGGGTCCGGAATTGCAAGGTGATATCGTGATTGACTTCGTCGACGGCCGTTTTGACGCTTGGAATGAGGGAGGCGGCGGGTCCGTTGGCGCGAAGCACGAAATTGGCCCAGCGCATCGGAGGCAACTGCGACAGCGGGTAATACGCAATCGCTTCTCCCTCCGCTCTCAAGCTGGTGTACTTCGTGTCTTTGACGACGCCGACGATCTGGATGGGACCGCTGATCTCGTTCCATCCGTTCCGAAACGTTTTGCCGACTGCGCTCAACGGGCTGCCGAAGAACTTGCTGGCCATCGATTCGTCGATCACGGCGACCAGCGGCGCGTGCAGCGTGTCGTGCTCATTGAAATCGCGGCCGGCGATCCAAGGCGTTTCCATGGTGACGAAGAATCCGGGGCTGATCGAATTGGTCCACACGACCATATCCTTCCGCGATTTCGGCACATACCCGTCGACGTGGACGATTTGGTTCGAGTCACTTCCGCTGACCGGAGTAATATCGGCGAAGCTCGCGGAGCGGACGCCGGGAATGGCGCCGAGACGTTGCTGCAACTCCTGGTAAAGCGGCAGGCGGCGGTCCAGCGGCACGCTCGCGTAGCGAGGGTCGACACGGATGAGCAGAACCTGGTTCTTGTCGAAGCCTGTATCGAGCGTGGCGAGCTTCGCGAACGTTTTGAGCATGAGCCCGGCGCCGACCAGAAGGACCAGCGACATAGCGACTTGCACCGTGACCAGCATTTTCCCGAGGCCGAACCGGGCGTGCGATTCCACCACGCCGCGGGCAGTGGCCTTCATGGCGGAGTGCGGGTCCACGTGCGTACCCTGCCAAGCCGGCGCGAGTCCGAACAGGATACCCGTGGCGACAGCCACCCCCATAGTGAACGCGAGTACGCGGAGGTCAATCGACAGATCGAGAACGACGGTCGAGTTGCCGGTGTCGAGGAACCGCACGAGCATTCGGCTCGCCCACTCAGCGAATAAGACGCCGAGGACCGCGCCCATCGACGAGAGAAGCAGGCTTTCGGTAAGCAACTGCCGAATCAGCCTGGCCCGTCCTGCGCCGATTGCCATCCGAATCGCTATTTCCTTCCGGCGCGCGGAAGCGCGGGAGATGAGGAGGTTAGCGACATTGGCGCAGGCGATCAGCAGCACCACGCCAACGGCGGCCATCAGCGCGTAAAGGGCGGCCGTGTAATCGCGGCGGATGCTCGAGTATCCAGCGGCCCCGGGGAGCAGTTTAAACCGCCGGTCCAGATGAAATTTCTGCGCTTCGGGCGGGTACCCGGCGGGCATGGTCGCGGCGAAGAGCTGCGGGGCAAGCATATTCATGCGCGCCAAGGCCTGTTGCTCGCCGATACCCGGCTTGAGCCGCGCAAAAACCCATAGCCACCAGTTCGCGCGCTTATCCAGTGCGGAGTTTTCACGAACGAGAGTCCCCTCCGCGCAAAGAGGTAGATAGACCTCAACGGCTTCGCCAACTTGGATGCCGTTGAATCCGGGCGGAGCGACGCCGACGATCCGGACCGGATGGCTGCTGAGCTTCAACCGCCGCTCGAAGACATCGGCCGCGCCCCCGTATTCCCTCTGCCAAAAGTCGCGACTGAGCACGGCGATCGCCGGACAACCGCGCTTATCGTCGGCCGCGGTGAACGTTCGCCCAAGAAGCGGCTGCACCCCAAGCGTGCGGAAAAAATCCCCGCTGACCCAGCTGACGCTCGCGTTGCGAACCTCGCCGCCCCCAGCCAGATTGAGTTGAATGGGGCTGTAGGCGAAGGCTCCCGAGAAGACATCCTGGCGGTCACGCACCTGCTCCCAAATGGGGTTCGTAAACGTCGTGCCGTTTTCGGTCTTCATGACGAGTTGGACGAGCTGTTCGGGATGGCTCACCGGCAACGTTTTTAGAATGACGGCATTGATTAGACTGAAGATGGCCGTATTGGCGCCAATGCCGAGAGCCAGCGACAGAATCGCGATTGCGGAAAACCCAGGACTGGAGCACAAGGCACGGAGCGCGTAGCGGACATCCTGAAGCACGTCGTCGAACATGTATTGTTCCTCCGACGGCATTCATCGGGTCGAACCGCGCCGCACGCCGGGAAGGCGAATCTCCGGCGCAGAATGCCGCTAAGGATAAATACTGCTGAAGTGAGCGAAAGTTACACCGGATCTCTTCCTTAAATTCCATAGAGGAAGTTCTCGACGAACACCCCCAACGCGCGCTCAAATGTCCCATTTCGCAAAAATCGGGCAGGGGTTATGGACAGAAATTCCTCTCTGGCGGCGTTGAGCCTCCGTCCGGCGCTCCTCGCGCTCCCGTGCACTGCGGACGCCACTCGCAGATCCTAAGCTTTCGGCCGCGCCGAGCTGTGAAATGCGTCCACATCCGGCTCGCAGTGAGCTGCTCGCCGCAACCCCAAACCGCATTCCATCCACGGCCCGGGCGGGCACCCACGCTTGATGTTCGGGCTCCCCCTCGTCGGTCCCGCTGGTCCGAGGCCGCCGGCTGCTTCGCGCATATTGTGGAGCGCGCGCGCATCTGGCGCCCGGTAAGATTGGCGCCGCATCCCCAACCGCATTTCATTCGCGGCCCTCGGTGAAATGTGCCCGCGCCCGGCTACGGGAGTCGGGGTCAATGGCGCCTGCCACGCCGCACCGGCGGACATCCGCGCTTGGCTTCGAGTTCCTCCCTCGCCGGTCCCCTCCTCGGAAGCTGCCGGCCGCTCCAGGCATGGCGAAGTGCGAGTGAGGTCGGCGCAGCAACTCACTCGCATTTCATCTGCGGTGCTCGCGGCGCCTCTTCTCGTCAAATCAAAGTTGATTTTGGCGCCCAATGTCCGAGTCGCCGTGATACGGCTAGAGCAGTCGATGGCAGGCCGAAAACGTGCGTTGCCAACAACTCCAAAGGGCATCTCGCTACCGTGCACCGACGCGGCTTCCTAGTTACGTTAGTTAGCGTAAGTGGGAATTCATCATCTTTGCGATTCATCCAGCGCATCGATTCTGCGCTGTATTTCCGGGCCATCCCGAGATTCAGGGGCACGACTATTGCGGCGGTCATCAGAAGAATCGCCATTGGCAGTTCTACAATTGGCGCAAAGATCGGGCGGTCCAGAGCAAAAGCTACATTGAAGATAATCGGCCCATGCAGAACGGGCAGCAACCACGAACCGATTCCTCTTCCACGATGAAAATCGCGATGCCGTTCCAATTCCGCGCGATAAAAGCGGATCGACTCGATTGCGTCGGACTCGGGCATGGTCCGCGCCGGCCGCCTCAAGAATTGGACGATGACGTTCGCCGCTCCCGCGATGCTAATCATCGATCCGATGCGCTCCAGGGCAGTCTTGGAGAAAAAGAAGAAAAGGCCGTACGTGGCGATGATAATGCAACCCACGCCGACTACAAACCAACTCCTCAAGCCCAATCCGGTCCGCAGCTTACAGGACTCGCGCCGAAGGTCCTCAGCTGAGACCCGGACAGGATTCAATGCCAATTCCTTCCACAGCTTCTTCAGATCGTCGGGTAAATAGTCACTTCGCATCGCTGCCTCCTGAATGAAATTGCCGGACGAGGACGTTCTTGATCCGATGAATCTTTGTCCAGACGTTCGCCGCAGAAAGGCCCGTGATCTGGCTCATCGACTCCGCGTCAAGACCTTCGAGATAATCCAGGATCGGTTGGCGGTCGAGGATCTCAAGGCCCTGGACCAGCGCGAGAACGCGCGCAAGAGCCTGCTGACGATCCGCCGATTCCTCGACGTTTTGAGGAGCCTGTTGAGCTTCAATCTCTTCGAGCGTAAGAAAGACCAGCGCATTCCTCTTTTTCTGCCGGATGACGTGGGATGTCGCCACATTATGCGCGACCCGATAGATCCAGGTTCGCAGCGAGCATCGCGCATCGAAGCTTCCAAAACTGCGCCACAACGCGAGATGAATTTCCTGTACGAGGTCGCGGCGCTGGTCGGGGTCCGCCTCATAGGCCCACGCCAGGCGCTCCAATGCCGCGGCATACTCGGCTGCAGCCTGTCGCCAGTAGTCCTCCTGTCCGCACTTTGTGCTCACCTATTC
>JBEKNN010000104.1:0-28512 GCA_049522755.1 Bryobacteraceae bacterium
TTGCCCATCTGGCGGAACGCCGGCCGCAGTCCGAAGATGTCCGGCCATATGAGAACGCCGGGGGCTGTGCCGCTCGCCGGATACACGAAGTAACAGTCTGCGGCGCCGTCGGGCGTAGTTACGTTCACGTCCGATTCGGTCACGGTGACCGCGTTGGCGACGCGCGGCAGCATCATGGCGATGCCTGCTCCCAACATCACGCCGAATTGCTTCCGTGTCACCAGACCGCGGGCCTCGTACTCCTGCCGGTCTTGTTCAAAATGATCCTGGTCGCACATATTCCCTCCTCATCGCAGCCTGGTTGCGCGTTAGAGCACGCGTATGGCGCTATTATACCCACTCATTCGGTGGCGGTGAGCTTTCAGGACTGATAGTCTCTTCCGATCCGGTTCTGCTTAACCCCGATCGCCATTCCATGAGTCAGACCTGCAAGGTACAAATCCGAAAGCGTTTCTGTCTCGCTTATCCTGCCCTTTGTCATCCTGGCGCTAACCGTCCGAAATCTAAGTCACATGTGCGCCGCGCGTACCCACGTACACGGCGTACACCGACTGACTGGCCGCCATGAACAGCCGGTTCCGCTTAGTTCCGCCGAAGCAGATGTTGGCGCAGATCTCCGGCAGCACAATCATGCCGATGCGCTCTCCCGCCGGCGTAAACACGTGCACGCCGTCGTATCCCGGGCCGCCGCGGCCCGCGCCCGCCCAGATATTGCCATCCACATCGGCGCGAATCCCATCCGCCAGGCCCGGCCCCTTCCCCGGCATCGTCATGTTAGTGAACTGCCGCTTGCCGCGAATGGTCTTGCCCTCCACCACGTCAAACACCTGGATGTCTCTCGGGCCGCCGGTATCGCAGATATAAACCTTCTTGTAATCCGGCGAGAAACAAATTCCGTTCGGCTTATCTAACTCGTCGGTCAATTTGTCCATCTGGCCGGTCTTCGGATCCACGCGGTAGACCGCCTCCTTGACCTCCGGCTTGGCTTCAAACCCTTCGTAGTTACCCAGGATGCCGTACGTCGGATCGGTGAACCAGATACCGCCATCGGGATGAACCACGATGTCATTGGGCGAGTTCAGCGGCTTGCCTTGCCACTTATCGGCGATCACAGTGGTCTTGCCGTCCGTCTCATACCGCACAACGCGCCGCATCCCGTGCTGGCAGGAAACCTGGCGGCCTTCGAAATCGAACGTATTGCCGTTGCTGTATTCCGAAGGCGACCGGAAGAGGCTCGTATGTCCGTCCTCTTCCAGCCAGCGCATCTGGCGGTTATTCGGGATGTCGCTCCATAGCAGGAACCGGCCCGCGCCGCACCATGCCGGACCTTCGGCCCACAGTGCGCCCGTCCACAGCCGCTGAATCACCGTATTGGTGATTATGTATTTCTCGAAGCGCTTGTCGAGCGCGATCAGGTCGGGGTCGGTATAGCGGATCGGCTCGCGGCCGCTCCAATCCCGCTGTTGTATGGGAGCGGACGCCGTCTGAGAGGATGCCGTTTGCGCGAACGCCGCGGAGGCGAGCGACGCGGCTGCGCTTGTAAGAAAAGATCTTCTGTCCACGGCGCTATTTTATGACATCCGGAGCCTTGCCGGGTTTTCTTCTCAAGATCCGTGGTTTTGCCGTTCACCCTCTTGCAGACGATAGTGCGTGCCTTTACCTGATGGACATCACCTGCTCGACATTACGAATTGATTGCCGTCAGCGTCTTTGAAAAGCGCAAACGTGCCCCAAACTTCGGCCTTCGGCTCTTGCGTAAACTCCACCCCCTTGGATGCCAGCGTCTTGGCCGTGGCAAAAACGTCGTCGCACCAGAACGTCAGCGACTGAAACGTGCCGATTCGATTCTCGTGGCCTTCCGGCGTGAACAGCGCGAGCTTCGATTCCGCGCCGGGGATCATCAGCTCGATCCACCTCTGGCCGTCGCCCATGGGCTGGTCCGTCGCTACCTTGAAGCCAAGCTTCTCGGTGTAAAACTTTAGCGCGGCATCCTGGTTGCGAACGGGAATGCCGGCGATCTTTATTCCTCGTATCATCGGTAGCCTCCTAAGAGTAGTTGTGAGAACTAGAGAATAGCCCGGCTCGCTCGAACCTGCAATCAGCCAGTTGTTACTATACTGATCACTGGTATAGCTATGGCCGTCCTCGACGATTACGTGACCGATGTACTAATGCGCGACCTGGTCGGACACGACCGCCGGCCAGTCAGTTTCCTGGTGTATCTGTGGCTCGCCGCCGAGCAGCAGCGTAGGAATTCCGTGGTTCAGGTCAGCTATCAGGAGTTGTCCGAGAACATCGGAATCTCAAAGAGTTCCATCCAAGCGGCAGTGAACTGGCTGGCGCGCAGGAAATTGATATCCGCCACTAAAGAGAACGCGACGGCCACGCCGCGTTACACCGTATTCACTCCGTGGCGGGAAACGCACCGCGTGGGCCGGCCCTATGGACGCCCCTGATGAATTCGAAAGCGGAATTCGAAAGCCGAATTCGAAAGCGGAATTCGAAAATGGAATCCGAAAGCGCGCTACGCGACCTTCCGAAGCATCGCGCGCCGCCGCCTACGTCATCGACCAGCCTTTGCGTACCACCGGCTTGATGTACTTATTCGCTTCCGCGTTGTTCGTCACGTGCATCTTGGCCGAGTCGTATTCCACCTTGCCTTCTACGCGCAAAGCGATCGCGCCCAGCAGAATCCATTCGGTCATGGGAGCGGCCACGCTGAAATTGGAACACGCCGGGTCGCCGCCTTTGCAGGCGCGAATCCAATCGCGATAGTGTCCGGGCGAACGCGTCAGCAGCTCCGCCGGGAATTTGTAGTCTTTCATCTTTTCCATCGGCAGCAGGCGCGTGTCTTCGCCGTAAGTGCCGGTGGTCAGCATGCCCTTGTCGCCGATAAACAAGCTTCCGTCCGGCGACACCCGGCGGGGTTCGCCTTGAGCGGCGCGCTCCATATAATTCTCGTAATTGAAAACCCTGCCGACGTATGGGCTGGGCGGCGCGGCGGGACGCTGAGCTTGCGCCTGGCCCTGCTCTCCCCGCGGCCGCGGCCGATTGAAATTCGGCAGATCGCCTACGTATTCGCCTTCGGGAACGCCTGGAAACTTGGGGCTCTCCTTCAAGCCGTCGTGCCAGAAAAGCTTCACCGCGGGCATATTTCCATGCGCCGGAAAGTCGAAGCGGATCACCGACGATTTCGGGAACATGAAGCTGCTGGCTCCCTCCTTCTGGATGCACTCCACGCTGGTGGGCATGCGCCCGGTCAGCTTCAACGCCATGTTCGGCGCCCCCAGAATGTGGCAAGCCATGTCGCCCAGCGCGCCGCAGCCAAAATCGTAGAACCCGCGCCAGTTGAACGGCTGATAGAAATTGCCATTCTGCGTGGGATATCCTTTGCCGCCCACCGTGAACGGCGCTGCGCCGCGATGCCATTCCAAAGGTCCCAATCGAGATGAGCCGGCGCCGGGTCAGGCGCCGGAATCTCCGTCAGGCCCTGCGGCCAGATGGGACGGTCGGTCCAGGCGTGAACTTCGGTGACGTTGCCGATATCGCCATTCCAAATCATCTCCGCGCACTGCCGCGTGCCCTCGTTGGAGTAGCCCTGATTGCCCATCTGCGTAGTCACCTTATACTTCGCGGCCGCTTCAGACATCATGCGCGATTCGGCGATAGTGCGGGTCAGCGGCTTCTGCACATAGACGTGCTTGCCGCGCTCCATGCACCACAACGCAGCCGTAGTATGCATGAAGTCGGGGATCGTCACAATCACCGCATCAATGCCGGAAGCTTCCTTGTCCAACATCTTGCGGAAGTCCTTGTACTTCGGCGCGCTGGGAAACTCGTCGTAAATCTTCGACTTCGCCGCCTGCGAGTCGTCCACATCGCAAAGCGCCACGATATTTTCCGTGGCCGAGCACCCGCGAATGTCGCTCTCCGCCTTCCCGCCCCGCGCCGATCGAAGCGATATTCAACTTCTCATTGGGCGATTTATATCCCCCGGCTTTAACGAAACCGTACTGCCGAAGCCGCCCTTGGGGATTGCGCCCGCCAGAAGCGAACCGTAAAAGAAATAGCGTCTCGCGAATCTTGCCATGGATCCACCTCCCGAACCGCTAAGGTTTATCAGTTCCAGGCCGGCCCGGCGAAACACTTGCAAACCCTCGCGTCAATCCATACCGCAGTTGTGGAGTTACCCGCATGCCAGCCGCTTGCTAACCGAAATCTCGGCAGACCGTCTACCCGGCATAGCCGAATTCCGGGTAGAATATCTACCATCTATGTCGAAAGAATCTTCTAGCCGTATCGAACTGTTGCAAGGAACGCTGGACATGTTGATCCTGCGCACGCTCCTGTTTGGCCCCGCTCACGGCCATCAGATCGCGAAGCATATCCAGCGGGCTACCGACGATCTGCTGCAGGTCGAGCATGGGTCGCTCTATCCGGCCCTCCACCGCCTCGAACGGAAAGGCTGGATCGCGGCGAAATGGGAGCCGGCGGGGAAAGATCTGAAGCGCGAATTCAAATACTACCGGCTCACTCCGGCTGGAAGGAAGCAACTCGTCGCGGAGGAGTCGAAATGGAAGCAGATGACGGGCGCCATCGCGCGGATCATGTGGCCCGCCAAGGAGAGTTGAGATGCGCTGGCGGCGGAGACAGTCCGAGCACGATCTTGATCGCGAACTTCGCTCCCATCTGGAATTGGAAGTTGAAGAGAGACAGGAAGCGGGGCTTCCGCCAGACCAGGCACGCTATGCCGCTCAGCGGGCCTTCGGTAACACGACTTTAGTCCAAGAGGAGATACGAGAAATGTCGCGATGGATGTTATTAGACAGGCTCCGCCAAGACCTGCACTATGCGTTCCGCACGCTGGGCAGGAATCGCGGGTTCACCACGGTGGCGATTCTCACCCTGGCGCTGGGAATCGGCGCCAATACCGCGATCTTCAGCTTGCTGAATGCCGTGGAGCTGCGCCGTCTTCCCGTGCGCGATTCCCAAGAGCTTGTGATGCTGCAATGGAGCGCCGACAAGAAGGTGAGTTGGTCTGAGGGCTACAGCAGCTATGGCGGCTGCGATGCCGGAGAGATCGCCGACGCCGGGCAAATGCGCTCCGTCAGCGCCGGATGCTCATTCAGTTACCCGGTGTTCGACTACTTCCGCTCGCAGGCGAAGCAGTTCAGCGGCCTTGCGGCGGTTGCGGGTCCGGCTAGGTTTCAGGCGCGCATCCGCGGCGAGATTGTCCCGGCCAACGCCCAGTTCGTGAGCGGAGATTTCTTCCGCGTCCTCGGCGTTTCTACGCAACTGGGCCGCACGTTGGGCGCCGCGGACGATCTGCCCGGCGCCGCGCCGGCGGCTGTGCTGAGTTCGCGTTACTGGGAAGCGAATTTTGGCGGAGACCCGGGCATAGTGGGAAAGACCATCGCGCTCGATGGCGCTCCCTTTACGGTTGTCGGGGTCGCAGCCAAGGAGTTTTTCGGACTGCAGCCCGCCGGATTGCCCGATCTTTGGATCCCCGTCCATTCCGGCGCGACCTTGGGTCCCGGCTTCTGGCATTCCCTCGCGGCTGGCAATGGCTGGCTGTACGTTATTGGCCGTCTTAAGCCCGGCGTTCCATCCCGCCTGGCGCGAGCCGAGATGGGCGTATTACGCCGGCAGGCCCCTGGTTCGGCGGACGTATTCACGCCCCAAATACAGACCAGCATGGTGTTGGCCGGCATCGCGCGCGGCCTGTCCGGATTGCGCCGGGCAGTTTCCGATCAACTGCATGTGCTGATGGCGGTGGTGGGCCTCGTCCTGCTGATCGCCTGCGCCAATATCGCCAACCTGCTGCTGACACGAGCATCCGTCCGGCGCAGAGAGATGGCCGTGCGAATGGCGATCGGCTGTAGCCGCGCGCGGTTGTTGCAGCAGCTCTTAACTGAAAGCCTCCTTCTTTCCGCGCTCGGAACCTCGGCTGGCCTGTTGTTCGCCCAGTGGGCGACCCATGCGCTCGCCGCGCGAACCGGCTCCTTCGTACTCCTGGATGTCCGCCTCGATCCGCTGGTTTTGCTGTTCACGGTGGGCGTGACGTGCCTCGCGGCAACACTCTTCGGACTGGCGCCAGCGCTGGCGGGGACCCGCGAGCAGCCCGTCGCGGCGCTGAGAAGCGGAACCGCATCGGGGCAGCGGAACTGGTTCGGAAGCACTCTGGTCGCCGCGGAAATGGGGCTGGCGCTTGTGCTGCTGATTGGCGCCGGCCTCTTTGTGCGCACTCTGTTGAACCTGGAAAAGCTCGATCCCGGCTTTCGCCGCGACAACCTGCTCACCTTGCAGACCATGCGACCGCGCGATGTGAACAATCCTCAGGCCCAATCGCCCGATAGCTCTGCTGGACTGCGCGACCGGCTCGCCGCTCTTCCAGGGGTGCTTTCCGCTACCTGGGCGAGCGAAGTGTTGCTCATCGGGAACCTGGAGGCTACCACGGTTCGACTTGCCGGCAGGGACGACTTAGGCGATGTTCAGGTCAGCAGCTTGCGGGTGGGCCCCCGATTCTTCGAGACCATGGGGATTCCCGTGCTGGCCGGGCGCAGCGTGCAAATTCAGGATTGTCAACCCGACGCGACGGCAATCTGGATCAATCGCCGCCTGGCGGAAAAGTACGGATCGAATGTAGATCCTCTCGGGCGGATCATACAGAGGAGAGAAGCCAGATACCAGATTGCCGGAATCGTGGGCGATACCAAATATGAGACGCTGCGCAGCTCCATAGATCCGGGCATCTATATTCCGTCTCGCGGCGGCGGGGTCTTTGTGCTGCGGACCGCTTCCAATCCGGAGTCTCTCGCAGCGGCGGCGCGCGGAGCGGTGCGCGACGAGAATCCCAACTTAATTGTCGCCAATGTCAAGAGCGAAGCGGCGCAGATCGATGAGCAGCTATTCAGGGAACACGTGATGGCTCGACTCTCGATGGTATTCGGCTTGTTAGCGCTAACCATGGCCGCGATTGGCATCTACGGCGTGCTGGCTTTTTCGGTGACTCGGCGAACCGCGGAAATCGCCATCCGGATGTCGCTGGGAGCAATGCCGGGTGAGATACTGCGGCTGGTGTTACGAGACGGTCTGGCTCCAGCCGCAATCGGCGCCGTGGCAGGACTGGTTGCGTCGTCGGGTTTAACGAAACTAATAGCGACTCTCCTGTTCGGCATAACCGCGCTCGATCCACTTACGTATATCGCGGCAACGGTGCTTCTGCTGGCTGTAGCTATGTTGGCGTGTTACATGCCGGCTCGCCGCGCGACGCGAGTCAGTCCGGTAGTAGCGTTGAGATACGAGTGAGGTCAATTCGGATACACGTAGAATTCCTCACCCGTCGGAGCCACCACGCCGCCTTGCACTGGGGCATGGAACAACTCCGCCAAATCCTGGTCGCTCACCTTGCGCCGCGCCATGATCTGCCGCCGCTGTTTCAGCGCCCGCGGCAGGCACTTGGCTACGCGCCAGAATGCCGGAAGCGATGCCGGCTCCCAGAAAATCGCGCCGCCCATCACCACCAGATCGCGCATGGTCATCGGCAGCCAATAGCGGCGATACAGCCCCGGCGTCACATTCTTGATGCGCATCAGGAAGCGGTTCTTCACTGAGTGCATATTAATGAACGCCGGCACTGAGTTGCGGTTCAGCGGCGTGACCGTGCGCACGTGGTGCCCCACCGCAGAAGGCGTGTAGAGGCACCGCCAGCCCAGCAATTGCGCGCGCCAGGCTACGTCCGCATCCTCGCGGTAGACGAAGAAATCGGGGTCGAAGAATTCGCCATCGATGGCGACATCGTCAATCATCTCGCGACGGTAGAGCGCCGCCGCGGCGCTGGCGCCGAACACGTATTCCGCGGCGTCATAGCGCTGCTCGTCGCGCTCATGCCAGCCGCGGTCGAAGTGCCGCATGTTCGGGGTAAAGTATATGCCTGCCGAATCGATTCGCGGCACGGGTAACGGCTGAAAGCCGGGAGCGATCGACAGCAGTTTGCCGCAAACCGCCCCCACGGAAGAGTCGCTGGCGCCCGACTCCACCAACCTGCGCACGAACCCCGGTTCCAGCAACACGTCGGGGTTCAGCGTGAGCACCCAATCCGAGCTCCGGCATTCGCGGATGGCCCGGTTCTGTCCGGCCGCGAACCCCACGTTGCGGGCATGCTGAATCACTCGAATCCGGCTCTCAAAGCCTCGAAGAATGGATGGAGTATCGTCAGTGGACGCGTTGTCGGCGACCACCACTTCCATGGGGGCGCCTTCCTGGGCCAACACCGCATCCAGGCACCGCCGGATGTACCGGCTGCTATTAAAAGTAACGATTGCAATACTTACCGATCCAGAAGCCACATCGCAAAGACCCGCCATGGTCACAGTTCAACTACAGCAGATGCCCGAATCGCCGCAAAATATTTGTGCAAAAAATTCCTCCCGGGTGTAGTTGAAAAGACAATCCGCGGGTCTTTGGAGGTAGCTTGAAGCATGCCGGCGTTCCCGATAGGTGATGAGCGCGTGGGGTTTCTCCGGCCGGATCGGCACGTTTCGGAGTTGCAAGATCGCGTGGCCCGGTTTTTCGAGGAGTCGCGCGACGATGTTTATCGGTATCTGTTGACGCTGGGTTTGCATCCCCCCCGCGCGCAGGAGGCCGTCCAGGAGGTCTTTTTACGGCTGTACACCGCACTCAAGAAGGGCGAGGATATCCAAAGCCTGCGAGGGTGGGTTTTCCGGGTAGCGCACAACCACGGCCTGAAGCTGCGGGAGCGTCAGGCGTCGGAAGCGCCGTTCGAGCCCGCCTTGGAATTGCGGCTCGCCTCGAAGGCGGACGATCCGGAGCGCGCGTTGATCGAGCGCCAGCGTATGGCGCAGTTTCATCGCGCGGTGGAAGGTCTGTCCGAGCAGCAGAGGCGGTGCTTGTTTCTGCGGATGGAAGGCTTGCGGT
The DNA here is from genome assembly GCA_049522755.1 of Bryobacteraceae bacterium. GTDB lineage: Bacteria > Acidobacteriota > Terriglobia > Bryobacterales > Bryobacteraceae > PALSA-243. The sequence continues at coordinate 8,938 of JBEKNN010000104.1, forward strand.
ATCCGGAAATCGGCGCGGCGCTGGGCATCAGCCCGTCGGCGGTGGGGGAGTTCTTGCGGCGGGCCATGTTGCGGCTCAAGAAGGTGCGCGATGAGTAATCATCCCGAACAAGCGCTGCTGTTGCGCTACATCGACGGCGAATTGCCCGGGCGCAAAGCGCGGGCCGTGCAGCGTCACCTCGAAGCCTGCTGGGAATGCCGCACTGAGGTTGAAGAATTGCAGGAAACGGTGGCCGAATGCGTGCGCTACCGCAAACAGGTTTTGGCCGAAGAGCTTCCCGCGCCGCCGCAGGAATGGCGGGATATTTACCGGGAGTTCGACCGCATAGACGCCGCTACGCCCCGCCGCGTGTTCTTCCCGTGGCGTTGGGGTGTTGCCGCGGCTACGGCGGCGCTGGCGGTTGCCGGCGCCCTTTACTACAACGCGCACGAAGCGACTTCGGGTAACACAGGCAACACGAATTCAGCAGCATCCAGCAAGATAACGGAACCTCCCATCCGAAACAGCACGGAATCTGGCGCCGTGTCTGTCGAGGTTCCCCCGCGGTCTGCCGTACCAAGCCGGCCGGCCGCAATCGTCCCTGGGCCAACGGCCTCGATCTCCGATGAGCTACTAGTAATGTCGGTGCTCCACGAGATCGGGGCCGACCTGGGCGACCCCGTCCAAGTTTCGCTTTCCGATGGCCGCGTGCAGGTGACCGGCGTCGGCGTTACGCCCGAACGCAAGCGGAAAATTCTGGCCGCGCTTGAGCCTTTGCCCCTTGTCGCAAGCCATTTCTCCGATCCTCCCGTAACGCGGTTGCCGAATGACGCTCCGAATGACGCCACGCAACCCGCCGTTGGATCTACCGCGCCGGGAGTTTTCCAATCGGGCGTTTTTCAATCGGGCGTTTTTCAATCGCGACTGGAAGCCCAATTGGGCGGCCGTGGGCCAGTGGATCGCTTCACCGGGCAGGTTTTGAATTACAACGAATCGGCCATGGCTCACGCCTATGCGCTCCGCCTGCTGGCGCAGAAGTTTCCCCCTGACGGTTCCATCGCTTCCTGGAACGAACAGGATCGCGTCACTTTGCGCGGCCTGGCTCGCGATCACCTGGTGGCGCTCGCGACGTCGCTGGATGATTTCGACCGCGGGTTGGTTCCTGTACTAACTGGTTTGGGGGCGACTTCCAGCCATACTTTTGCCGCAGTCGATACCTGGCAAGGCGCTGCGGAACAGGTGTTTCAAGCGGCCCGGCGCATAGAAATGCTAAGCTCGGTGTTACTGGGAGTGACGCCGGGCGGGAGTGTGCACGCCGATCTGCCCTCTGAGTTACTCGGCGCGGTAAACGAGTTACGAGCCGACTTGGACCAAAACCAGCGACTGCTGGGCAGGTAGGCCTGCTCCTACTCATTTCTGTCGTCTCCGCTCGAGCGCAACCCACCGGTCAGGTTTACGGCCGGATTCTAGATTCCTCCCAAAGCGGCATTTCCGCCGCGAGCGTAACCGTGGTCAGCCAGGATACGGGTTTTCGCCGTGTTACCGAGTCGGACGCAGCGGGAACTTACCAGGTGAGTTCACTCGAACCTGGATCGTACAAAGTTACGGCCAGCAAGGAAGGCTTTAAAGCTTTTGCCCGGTTCGATGTGAAGGTAGCCGCCGGAGCGTCCACGCGCGCCGATTTCCCCCTTCAGGTCGGCAGCGTTTTCGAGACCATTACCGTCCGCGGCACGGCTCCGCTGCTGAACGAATCCGACGCCTCCACGGGCGCCAGCTTTCAAGCCGGTGACATCGCCCGGCTGCCGCTCAACGGAGGCGGCCTGCTGGATCTGATCGAGCTGGTCCCCGGCGTCAATGTGGTGCCCGCCACCCGCGGCGAAGCCGGCCAGTTCACCGCTACCGGCCAGCGTCCCAACGCCAATTACTTCACTATCGATGGCGCCAGCGCCAACACCGGCATCGCCGCGGGCGGGCTGCCCGCGCAAGCGAGCGGCGGCACCCTGCCCGCCACCAGCGCGTTTGGCAGCCTGGATTCGCTGATTTCTCTGGGCGCCGTGGAAGAGGTGCAGGCGCAGACATCCACCACCGTGGCGCAGTTCGGACGCATGCCGGGCGCCAACATCGGCGTGACCAGCCAATCCGGCTCCAACCAGTTTCACGGCGAAACCACGTACCAGATCCGCAATGAGCTGCTCGGCGCGAACGATTGGTTCGCCAACCGCGCCGGTTTGGGCCAGGCGCCGGAGCGTCTGAATGAGGCGATGCAAACCGTCGGCGGCCCCATTCAGCGCGACAAAATGTTCTTCTTTCTCTCGTACCAGCGCATGGGGCTGCGCGAGCCGTTCATCGATACCCAGGCGGTTCCTACGCTCGATGCGCGCCTGGCGGCGGGCGCCTGGTCGCAAGCGGCGGTGAGCCTGTTTCCGCTTCCGAACCAGGGCGCGCTGGCTCCGGGCGTGGGTCAGTGGACCGGCGGAACCGATGAGCCGGCGACGCTGAACGCGGGCAGCGCGCGGGTGGACCGCGCCGTCGGATCGCACGTCAACTTCTTCGGCCGTTATAGCGACGCGCCTTCCACCAACCAGTTTGGCAATGTCGCGGTGAACCAACTCGACCTGCGTTCGCAAACCTTGACGCTGGGCCTCACGGTGCGCCCCATCTCACGGCTGACGTTCGAGGCCCGCGTCAATGAGTCGCAGACCAGCGTCGATTCCGCATGGCGGGACGCGGCCGCGGGGGACAGTGCGACTTGCGCCCTGGAACCGCTGGCGTTCGAGTTGAGCTTAAATATGTACGGGCTCTCGTGCAATACGCTGGTGCGTTTCACCATCGATGGCGTCGGCCAGCTTGTCTCCGGCAGCGAGGGGCTGTACCGGCAGCGTCAGTTCCAAACCGTGGACACAGTTGCGTTGCGGCTGGGAAGGCATTCGCTTGAGTTTGGCGTGGATTTCCGCCGCGTCACGGCTGTCCGCCGCGCAGCCGACGAAACCGGCGTCATCGCGGACGGCGCCACCGACCTCCTGAACACCAGCAACCTCTGGAAAGATCAGACTCCGGCCGTGAGCCAGTCGACCGAACTCACCGAGTATTCGCTTTGGGCGCAGGATACGTGGCAAGTCTCCTCGCGGCTGACCGTGGCGGCGGGGCTGCGGTGGGAGTTCAGTCCGCCTCCCGCATACGCCGGCAGCATCAATGTCTACGACCCGGCCAGCGGCTCGGTGGTTAGCAGCAACGCGCCGCTGTGGCCTACCTCATATCGCGATCTTGCGCCGCGTCTCGGCGCCGCCTTTCGCGTGACCAAAGACGGCCGCACCGTGCTGCGCGCGGGCGCGGGCCTCTACTACGACTCGAGCTTGAGTATAGCCACCGATATTCTGGACGGCGTCGGGCTGACTTCCTCGCTGCTTCTCAGCGGCGTGCATGCGCCATTTTCGTTCGCCTTCGCGTACGGCTTTATGCCGGATCTCAAACTCCCGCAAGTGCGGCAATGGAATGTTTCGTTAGAGCGCGCCATTAGCGCCCACGATGTGGTTTCGCTGGGCTATGTGGGCTCAAATGGCCGCGAGCTGATCCGCCGCGAAGTGGGCGGGCCTGGCACCACGCCCAACTACTGGTTCGGTCTCACCACCAACCACGGATTTTCCAACTATCAGGCGCTGCAATTCCAATACCGGCGCCGGCTTGCCAGTAATCTGCAAGCCACGGCGTCGTATGCGTGGTCGCATTCCATCGACAACGATTCCAGCGATTCCGCTCTATTGTGGGCGGGTGCGGGTTCGTCGGCCGCCAACGACGTGGGCTCGTCCGATTTCGATCTGCGGCATTCCTTCACGGCCTCCGTGAGCTACCAGTTCGCGAGCGGCCCGCTCAAGCGATGGCGCGCCGAGGCGATTTTTCGCGCGCGCAGCGGATTCCCGATTACGGTTCTCGAAAGCGAGCAGTACACCGGCATCGCCTTCATGAACTCCTTCCGGCCCGATTTTCTGGGAGGCAATCCGGTCTGGATCGCGGACCCATCGGCGCCTGGCGGAGAGCGGTTGAACCCGGCGGCGTTTGCCACCGTCGCAAGCGGCGTGCAGGGAGATCTCGGCCGAAACTCGATCACGGGCTTCGGCATGTCGCAGGTGGATGCGGCCATCGGGCGGGAGTTCCGCTGGCGCGACCGGTTTAGCCTGGACCTTCGCATTGACGCCTTCAACGCGCTCAACCACCCGAATTTCGGCGACCCGGTGCGGTACATGGATAGCCCGCTTTTCGGGCAATCCACATCCATGCTCAACCTGTCGCTGGGCACTGGCAGCCCCGGCAGCGGCCTTGCGCCGCTCTTCGAAAGCGGCGGCCCGCGGATGCTTCAAGGCACGATTAGATTCCGCTTCTAGAGCTGTTGTGCTACACTGTAGCATATGAAGACCACTTCCGTTCGCGAACTTCACATTCACACGTCGGCGCTGATTCGGGAAGCCGCCGCCGGCGAAGTAGTCGTGATTGAGAGCCGCGGCCAGCCAGTGGCCGAGCTGCGTCCCCTTTCGAAGAAGTCTGCCAAGCGCAAACTGCCGGATATGACGCGCTTCTGGAACTCTTTCCCGCAAGTATCGAGCGATAGCGGCAGGTTTCTGGAAGAGGATCGTTGAACGGATGTACCTGGATTCGGCCTACATCGCGAAGTTCTACGTGAATGAAGTCGATTCGAGGGCCGTCCGCGAGCTGATCCGCGGCGCCGATTCACTGGTTTCCTCGGCGTGGGCAATGGGCGAAGTCACTTGCGTAATGCACCGGCACATGCGCGAAAACAAGCTCACCCAACGCCAGTTTCGGGAGTTGCTGGATGCGTTTATTCGTCATGTCGGCCAAGACGTCTGGACGCTGTTGCCTGTAACTCCCCGAACGCTTCAAAAGGTCGCATCGCTGATGCGGTCGGCGCCAGCGGCCGTTTATCTGCGCGCGGGAGACGCCGTCCATCTGGCGGCGGCGATGGGTGCGGAGGAACACGAGATCTGGACTAACGATCGCCACCTGCTTCAGGCTGCGGAACATTTCGGACTGTCAGGACGTTCGGTTTAGCACCCTTCGCTTTCGCCGGACAAATCGCGGAGTGTCAGGCTACCGTGATTGAGAGCCGGCGGACTGTGTCTCCGCCAGGGTGCGGTTATGGACTTGCACGCCGAGGCTGGATGGAGCGCGTAATCGTACGGCGCATTCGCGACGGCGGGGGTCCGCATGCGTTCCAGCGACAATATACGCGCTGGTACAGTAACACGCGGGGAGCTCGCGCGGCGCCGAGTGACAGTGCGCCTCAGCGCGCCGCGGACGTGCCTGCTTCCACCAGTGACTTCAGCCGGCTCACGTCGCCATCCATTTTCTTCTGGGCAGCGGGCGTGATGAGCGGCTCGAAAAGCTGCGCCATCCACATCGTGTAGCGATACCGGCCGTCGGCTTCAAAGTGGGTGCGGCCGTTGCCCATATCCGTCAGACGATAGGTCTCGGCGCCTTCGAATGCGCCGGGCGTCGACATCGCAAGGTCCATCTCTGTGGGCGGTTGATACCTGGTGTAAACGCCCTCCACTTCGATCGGCGTTCCGCCGTTGTTTTCATCTTTCATGACGATGACGCGTTTAGCCCCGACTCCCGAGACGGCGGACCCATTCGGCGTGCGCACTTCCACCACCCAGCTAATCCACTGCTTGAGCTTCCCGGGCTCGTCGAGCCACTGCCACACCTGGGCGGGCGATGCGTCGATGTCGGCCGAAACGCTTGTGCGCCCCGCATTTGCGCGGTGGCCCAGAACAAGCAGAATGACGCACGCAAGCGCGATGACGCCGATTAGGCCGCCGCCGACCCATAGAATCCATTTCATCTCGATTTCCTCCAGGCAAATGTAAGTAGCGCACTCGCGGGTACGGCAAGCGACAGACAGACAACATAAGCGCCGGGAGTGTTCGCGGAGCCCGCCCACAGAGCGGCCAAGACCGCGATCATGGCGGCGAAAGCCAGGGCCACCGCGCGCGATTTCGAGCCAAGCCCTTTCGAAGCCGACCATTTCGAACCAGACCGTTTCGAACCAGGCCATTTCGAACCGGCCCAGGCTCCCAGAATCGCGGCGCACGCGCAGACGCAGAATGCGTTGAACGCCAGAAATTCCGGCGCGCGGTGAAGCCCGTCTTTGAGCGGGATCTGCGAGTAGACAAACTGCCAGAGCCGATCCAGCAGCAATAGAGGCGCGCCCACGCCCAGGCTCGCGATGAGCATGACCTGCGTCAACTCGCCGGTGCGGACGCGAAGCTGCAGCAGCGCGCAGACGGAGCGCGCCACCTGCCACGCATACCATCGCCGGGCGGCCGCGCTGCCGCGAGCTTCCCGGATCATGGCGAATTCCTCTTCCAGGTCGCCGGCGATATATTCAGCTTCGTTGGGACCGGCGACTGCCATCAATAAGGATTGGGCCAGCAGGGGAGGCTTCATCGCGCGCCTCCGGATAGCGGAAACGCGATGCCTTCGAGCATGCTGCCCAGTTCCTGTCGCGCGCGATTGAGCGAAGCGATACCCAATCCAGTGACGCGGAAACTGCGCTTGGCGCGTCCGCCGCGTTCCGGCGTCGGGTCGCTCAGCGTCGATTTCAACAAGCCCTTCGCGGCAAGCCGATCGAGCGTGGTATACACGGCCCCGATGGTGACATCGCGCTTGGTTCGTTCGGCAATCTCGCGGCGGACGCGCATTCCATAAGCGTCATCGCCAAGACGAAAAACCGCTAAAAGCGTGAGATGTTCGAACTCGCCGAGAGTATCGCCTTTCGACATTTTCTACATAGTAGAGAAAATTGCGGGCCGCGTCAAGAGAAAATCTTATGGCTCCAAATTCGCACTCGGGATCCCGTGAAATCCGGCGCCCGGCGTCGACGAAATAGAGAGATCGCAGGAAGGTATGGCCGTTGATTAGGGCCGGGCCAAACTGCCGACTCTCGCCGGAAGCACTGGCGGGCGCACCGAATCCGGCTTCCAGCCGAGCAGGAACTCCACTGCGCCGCCGCACACGCGCCCCTGGCACGGCCCCATGCCGCAACGCGTGTGTAGCTTGGCTTCGCGCCAGTTGGAACACTGCCGGATCCGCGCATAAGTGACATCTTCGCAGCGGCAGACGAAGGTATCGTCTTGCGGTAAGTTGCGTAACTCGGCGCGCAGGACGAAGGCGCGTTCCAGGGCGTCGGCGAATTGGCGATTCGATGTACGCGCGGCGAACAGCTTCCGCGCGTCCTGCGGTTTTCCAGCGGCCGCGTAACCCGCGATTTCGCCTTCCACCAGAGCCAGGTCGAGACCGCCGATGCCAGTGACTTCGCCGGCGCCGTAGATATCGGCTACCGATGTTTGTTGGTATTCGTCTACGGCGACGCCAGTCTCGCTCATGCGGCAACCGAAGAGCGCGGGCAACTCCACGTTGGGGATCAGGCCGAAACCGCAGGCGAGATAATCGCAAGGCTCCGTCCAGGTCTTCCCGTTGCGTTGGAGTGTGACGGATTCGAGTCTCTCCACGCCGTGCGCGCCAACGGGCCAACATGTGGTGAGATAGCGGACGCCCAGCAGTCCGGCGCGAAGTCCAATCGCCTGGATCAGTTTAGCGGGTCTCGCAATCAAGCCAAGGCCGAAGCGGAGGATCGCGGATGAATCGGCTTGCTCGGCGATCATGCGGACATCGGCGCCGTGGTCGCGCAGGTACTTGGCGACGGCCAGCAACAGCGGACCGCTGCCGGCGACTACGATTCTTTTGCCGTTGACGGGCAGCCCGGATTTGGCCAGCGCCTGTAGGCCGCCCGCGCCCATGACGTTGGGCAGCGTCCAGCCGGGAAAGGGAAGGAACCGCTCGCGCGCGCCGGTGGTCAGAATCAGACTGCGGTATCTCAATTCCAGGCTGCTGTCCGAACGTTCGAGTGCCAGAACCCCCGCCGCGGGCGCAGCGAAAACCCGTGCGCCGGAGAACAGTTCGACCTGGCTGCGCAGCCACGGCTCGGGTAATCGTGAGACGCGCCAGATTTGGCCGCCGGGGCGCGGGTTGTCGTCGATCATGGCGACTCGCGCGCCGGATTCGACGGCGCGTGCGGCGGCGGCAAGTCCAGCCGGTCCTGCGCCGATGACTGCGACGTCGAACACCACGTTGGACACGACGTCAGGCATCGGTTTCCACCTCCATACCCACTTCGCACGGAATCTGGCAACTCTTGCAATGAGGGCGGCCGTTGATGGTCACTCGACATTCGAAGCAGATACCCATGCCGCAGAGTGGCGCGCGCGGCTGCCCGGTCACGGACGTGCGAAATCTGCTGGCTCCGGCCATGGCAACGGCTGCGGACACCATGCTGCCCGCAGGCACGTCGATGGTAAGGCCGTCCACGCGGAGCCTGAGCGTCTCGGGTCTAGTCTGCATCGGTCACATACTCCGGCGTGAACTTGCGCTCCGAAAGAGCCGGCTGAAAGCCGGCTGCAGCCAGGATTGACTGCCCCACTAAGTCAGTCATGCTCGTGCTTTCTGTCCGGCCAGTATGCTTCCACGGGAATTGCCGAAGGGCGCCGCAGAATCTGGTCCGCTACCAGTTTTCCAGTAGCCAGCGAGGTGGTGATGCCCAAACCCTCGTGGCCCGTGGCCAGGTAAAGGCGCGAACCCGGGTTGCATGGGCCGATGAGCGGAAGTTTGTCAGGCGTGGCAGCGCGGAAGCCGGTCCAGCAGCGGATGGCCGAGACCTCCGCGAGGCCTGGCATGTATTCCTGCGCGCGTTGTAGCATGCGCGTCAGCATGTGAGTGTCGATGGCGGAATACTCCACGCCATATTGACGCGAAGAGCCGATCAGCAGTTGGCCGGTTTTGCGCGGTTGCACGTTGAATGCGACCGAATCGGTACTGACGGAATGCGCGCTCTTGAGATAGCCGAGTTCGACCAGTTGGTGACGGACCCAACCGGGGTAACGGTCCGTAATCACCAGGTGGCCTTTGCGCCGGCGCACTTCGATGCCTGGAGTCAGCTCCGGCGCCCACGCCCCGGTGGCGTTGACGGTGATGCCGGCGGCGACAAAAGATCCGTCGCGCAGCTGGATACCTTCGCCGCTCAATTCGGCGGCGGCGCCAACGCGGATCTCCGCGCCGTTTTGGCGCGCGCAGTCCAGCAGGTAGCGTGCGGCGCAGGGAGGATAAATCACGGCATCGTCCGGGATGCGAAGCGCGCCGGCAAGTCCCGGGCGCAGGTTAGGTTCGGCTTCGGCGAGTTCGGCGGGTCCCAGCGTCTCGGCGCGCACGCCGATGCTTTCGTAAATGCCGCGCTTGCGTTCCACCTCGGCCATCTCTTCCGCGTCGGCGGCCACCCAGAGCGTGCCCGCGGAAACGTATTCCACGTCGGCGGGAAGCTGCGCCGCGAGTTGCATCCAGAGGGTGCGCGAATAATTGGTGAGGGCGATTTGCGCGGGCGAATCGTCCATCACCACGATGTGGCCCATGCCCGCGGCGGTGGCGCCGCCGCCAACCGGGCCGGGCTCCGCGACGAAGACTTTGAGACCCGACGACGCGCACTCAGCCGCACAAGCTGCGCCGACGATGCCGCCGCCGGCGATGGCTACATCGTAGGTTTTGGGCTGCATATTCTACCAAGTCCTGCAACTCGCCATGCTCACGGAGCCGGGAAACCACCGGCGGCAAGACCGCCGGCGCTACCAACACGAATCCCGTTGCAGAATGGGTCGCGTTCGTCGAGAATCAGGTCGCTCTCGGCGTTTACGTACGCGTAGCCGGTGATCTCGGGATACAGCTTGCCGTCTTCCACAGCGATGGATCCTTCAAACACGCTGCCCACAATGCTTTCCTGGCGCCAGATTTCGCCTGGCTTCAACTTGCCGTCGGCGTACAGGCAGGCCAGCTTGGCGCTGGTGCCGGTGCCGCAGGGCGAGCGGTCGTACGCCTTACCCGGGCAGAGCACGAAGTTCTTGCTATCCGCGCCGGGAACGCCGGGCGGCCCGAAAAGCTCGATGTGATCGATCTGGCGGCCGTCGGCGCCGGTGATGCCCTGGGCTTCGAGCGCTTGCCGGACGCGCCATGTGTAATCGGTCAGCTCTTCGATGCGCTGGAATGAGAGCTGCTGGAGGTGGTCGCCAATCAGGAAAAACCAGTTGCCGCCCCAGGCGATATCCCCATGTATTCGGCCGATGCCGGGCACGTTCACAGGCACGTCGGCAGAGCTGCGGAAGCTGGGCACGTTGCGGATGGTGACGCTGCCGTTGGCGTTCAGGCGCGCCTCGACGGGTCCGCAGTTGGTGTCGATGCGGCATACGCCCTGGCTAATCCGGCCCATGTGAGTGAGCGTTACCATCAGGCCGATAGTACCGTGGCCGCACATGTTGAGGAACCCGACATTGTTGAAGAAGATAACGCCGGCCTGGCACGTAGGGTCATGCGGCTCGCAAAGCAGCGCGCCGACAATGGCGTCATTGCCGCGCGGTTCGTTGACGACGGCGGAGCGTATGTGGTCGAAGTGTTCGCGGAAACGGTTGAGGCGTTCCTGAATCGGACCGGAGCCCAGATCGGGGCCGCCGCTGACGATGACGCGGGTGGGCTCGCCGCCGGTGTGCGAATCGATTACTTTAATGCGGTAACTCATAAGCTGCGGTTACTCATACCATGCCAGGTGTTGATCGGCGAACATTTGCAGCTTCTGTTGTGTCACTCGCCGCGCTGTCTCCTTGTGACGGCTCAGAATGGCTTGCGCCACTTCGACGTGCGCTTCCGCCGATTCCATCATGTCGATCTTCAGGTTGCGGCGCAAGTTGCGAATGAACAAAAATGCCAGCAGCGGCGCCAGCGTCTGCTCCAAAAGGCGCGGTAGAAAACTATTGCCGGAAAGCTTCCAAAGCGTATCGTGAAAGCGAAAATCGAGATCGAAGAATCGCTGTGGGTCTTTTTGAGATGCAGCCTCTTTCATAAGGTCGGTGATTTCGAGCAGCTTTCGGATTTCTGCTTCCGATGCGCTTTCCACCGCCAATTCCACTGCCAGGGTTTCGAGCTCGGCGCGGATGCGCACCAACTGGCAGATTTCGGTGCGCGTGAGCGACGTGACGACGCATCCTTGATTGGCCTTTCGGACCACGAGGCCCTGATGCTCCAGGGCGACAAGCGCCTCGCGAACCGTAGGCTGGCCTACGCCGATCTGGCGCGCGATGCGCGATTCCACAATGCGGTCGCCGGGCTGCAGATCGCCCGCGACGATCATATTGCGGATGGTGTCGGCGATTTGGCCCGACAGTGGCGCACGGCGGCCAAGCTGGTTTGAGAGTGACTCGAGGGTGTGGGACAGGCCTCCTGGCCTGTTTGGTTCGGGATGTCCGGACTCTCTCGGGCCAAGCGACGACAGGCCCAGAGGCCCCTCCCACCTGGTCATCGGGCGGCTGCCGTTGTCAGCGCCGGACGGGTGGCGATAGAGTGGCGGATGATCCGTAGAATCTCTTCACGCTCGGCGCCCACAAGCGGCAGCCGCGGCGCGCGCGTGGTTTCCGTGCCGAGGCCGGTTTCCTGCATCGCTAGCTTGATGTATTGTACGAGCTTTACCTTCGTGTCCAAATGCAGCAGGGGCGTATACCAGCGATAGAGCTCCAGCGCTTTCTGCCACTGGCCGGAAGTCGCCAGATCCCACAACTCGCGGTTCTCGTCCGGGAACGCGTTCACCAGGCCGGAGATCCAACCCTCGGCGCCAACCGCGATGCTCTCGAGAATCAGGTCGTCGACGCCGCCGAACAGGATGAAGCGGTCGCCGACGGTGTTGCGAAGGTCGGTCAGGCGGCGGACGTCCTCCGACGATTCCTTGATGGCGACGATATTCTCTTCCTGAGCCAATTCCGCGAACGCGTGCGGCAGCAGATCGACGCCGTAAGACACCGGGTTATTGTAGATCATAATCGGCAGGCCGGTGGCGTGGGCGACGCCGCGGAAATGCACCAGCGTCTCGCGCTCGTCCGACTTGTAAACCATGCCGGGCAGGACCATCAGGCCATCGACGCCCAGTTTTTCGGCGTCGCGGGCGTAGCGTGACGCAAGCGCGGTAGTGTACTCGGCCACGCCAGTCAGCACAGGGATTCGACCATTGGCCGTCTGTATCAACTCACGGATGACTTCCAGTTTTTCCTCATACTCCAGCGCAGTGTTTTCGCCGACCGTTCCCAGCAGAACTACGCCGTGGATGCCGGCGTGGATCATGGCGTCGAGGTGTTTAGCGGTGGCGGCGAGGTCGAGAGATTGATCCGGCCGGAATTGGGTGGTGATGGCGGGCATTACGCCCTTCCAGGTGACTTTCATATTATGATCTATAATCTATGATTTCCAGATGCTTCGTCAACTGTTTTACAGACGACAAAATCCGATCGTGTGTCCTACTGGCAAACTGGATATGATGGTTCGGCGCCCGTGGAGGCCCCCCATGAGACTGCTCTTACCATTCTTCGCCGCTTGTGCGGCGCTCTTCGCGCAAGGCAATCCGGATTGGCATCGCGAATTTCCGGCGTTTAAGATCGCCGGCAACCTCTATTACGTGGGTACCGCCGATCTCGCCGTCTACCTGATCCACACGCCGCAAGGCAACATACTGATTAACACCGACTTCAAACAGGACGTGCCGGCGATCAGGAAGAGCATCGAGCAGCTTGGCTTCAAGTACACCGACACCAAGATCCTCCTGATCAGCCACGCGCACGGCGATCACGACGAGGCGACGGCGCTGGTGGCAAAGGATACCGGCGCGAAGCTGATGGTGATGGACGCCGACGTGCCGGAAGAGCAGAGCACGGCAAAAGGCCGTCCCGGCGCGCATGTGGACCGCGTCCTGCACGATGGCGCCACCGTGGAACTGGGCGGATCGAAACTGGTGGCGCATTTGACGCCCGGCCACACCAAGGGTTGCACCACCTGGACCATGCAGGTGCGCGACGGTGGGCGCACGCTGAACGCGGTGATCGTGGGAAGCCCCAACGTGAATCCGGGATACATTCTGGTGGGCAACAAGAATTATCCGGGGATCGCGGACGACTACGTCAAGACCTTCGCCGTGCTGAAGAGTTTACCCTGCGACCTGTTTCTGGGCGCGCACGGCGCCTACTTCGGCCTGTTGGCCAAATACGACAGGATGAAAGCCGGCGCGGCGAATCCGTTCATCGATCCCGACGGCTATAAAGCCTACATCGCGGAACGCGAGGCTACGTTCCGTAAGGAGTGGGACCGGCAGAAACAGAATCCTGGCAGTCCGGCGCGATAACGCAGCGCTTGAGGCGACACCCCGTCTTGTGACACCCATCTTGTGACAACATAGACAGGATGGCTTTTCGAGGTGTGGACTATTTCGCGATTGACTCGCTCTTCACCGAGCAGGAGCTTATGGTGCGGCAGACCGCGCGCCGCTTCACCGATGAGCGCATTGCGCCGGCCATCCGCGATTGTTTCCGCGAGGCGCGCTTTCCGTCCGAATTGATCGCGGAGATGGGCGAGCTGGGGTTTTACGGGGCGAATCTGGAGGGCTACGGCTGCGCGGGCATGAGCAACGTGGAATACGGCCTGGTCATGCAAGAGATTGAGCGCGGCGATTCGGGGATGCGGAGCTTTGTTTCGGTGCAAGGCGCGCTGGTGATGTATCCCATCTATACCTATGGATCGGACGAGCAGAAAGAGCGCTGGTTGCCGCGTTTGCAGAGCGGCAAATCGATCGGCTGCTTCGGCCTGACCGAGCCGGATTTCGGGTCGAACCCCGCCGGGATGCGCGCAACGGCCAGGCGCGATGGCGAGTCCTGGGTGCTCAATGGCGAGAAGACGTGGATCACCAACGGCGGCGTGGCCGATATCGCGGTGGTGTGGGCGCGCAGCGATGCCGGCATCGAAGGCTTTCTGGTGGAGCGCGGTACGCCCGGCTTCACCACTTCGGACATTCACGGCAAATGGTCGATGCGCGCATCGGTCACGTCCAGCCTCGCGTTCGCCGATTGCCGCGTGAGCGAAAGCTGCCGCCTGCCTAAGGCGAAGGGGCTGAAGGCGCCGCTCGGGTGCCTTTCACAGGCGCGATATGGCATCGGCTGGGGCGTGATCGGCGCCGCTATGGATTGCTACGAAACGGCGCGCGCGTATTCGGTTCTGCGCAAGCAGTTCGACGACCGGCCCATCGCCTCGCACCAACTGGTGCAGGAGAAGCTGGCGTGGATGATCACCGAGATCACCAAAGCGCAGTTGCTGGCGGTGCAGGCGGGGCGGTTGAAGGACAAGGGCAAGCTGGAGCCTGCGCACATTTCCATGTTGAAGCGCAATAACGCGGCGATGGCGCTCGATTGCGCGCGGCTGAGCCGGGATCTGCTGGGGGCGAATGGAATCACGGACGAATATCCGATTATGCGTCACCTCTGCAACCTGGAGACCGTCAAGACCTATGAAGGAACGGACCATATTCACGCGCTGGTGATCGGCGAAAAGGTGACGGGTGTAGCGGCATACCGCTAGCCGGGAAAAGATGATGGCCACGACTGCTCACAAAAGAAGTGAATATAAAAGATCTGGATATGAAGGAAGTGGACATGAACCCTGTGGACATGAAGGATCTGAACATGAAGGGAGTGGACATGAAGGCTGTGGCGCACGGGGTGCCCTCTGGGCCCTTGCGTGCCGCGTTCACACTCGTGTGAACGCATTTTTTTCGCCCGTGCGAACCACTCACGCCGCATCCGTAGCTAAAAACAGGGATTCCAAAAACTAATGCTCCTATACGCACTGACAATTCTGGTGAGCGCCTTCCTGTTGTTCCAGGTGCAGCCTATCATCGCCAAGATCATTCTGCCGTGGTTCGGCGGCTCGGCGGCGGTATGGACGGTCTGCCTGCTGTTCTTCCAATTGGCGCTGCTGGCCGGGTACACGTACGCCCACGCGCTGATCCGCTATTGCAAGCCGCGCTTGCAGATGTTGATACACACCAGCCTGCTGCTGTTGAGCGTGCTGGCGCTTCCCATTTATCCCGGACCGCAGTGGAAGCCCGCGCCGCTCGCCGACCCCACCTGGGGAATCGTGTCGCTGCTGGCCGCCAAGATCGGCATTCCTTACTTCCTGCTTTCCACCACCGGTCCGCTGGTGCAGGCATGGTACGCGCGCAGCTTCAAGGGCGCCATGCCCTACCGGCTCTACGCGCTTTCGAATGCCGGTTCCATGTTCGCGCTGCTCAGCTATCCCTTCCTGTTTGAGCCGGTCTTCCCCACGCATCAACAGGCGGCTATGTGGACCATCGCTTATGGCGTATTCATCGCCATCTGCGAGGTGACCGCGTTTCGTTCCAGGGGAACCAGGGTTTTGGAGTCCGCCGCGGAAACCGAGGGCGATGCCGCCAAGCCCACGGCGGCCCATTATTGGATGTGGCTCGCCCTGCCCGCCGCCGCCTCCGTGCTGCTGCTGGCCATCACCAATCACCTTTCGCAGAATGTGGCCGCCATTCCGTTTCTATGGGTGCTGCCGCTCAGCATCTACCTGCTGTCGTTCATCCTGTGCTTCGATGGCGGCTGGTATTGGCGCTACCCTTACCTGCCGCTGCTGGCGGTGGCGTTGGGCGGCATGGCATATAGCATTGGCGCGGATATGCTCGGCAATGTGCAGATTTATGTGCTGGTGCCGCTGTTCTCCATGGGCCTGTTTATCTGCTGTATGGTGTGCCACGGCGAGTTGACGCGCTTGAAGCCTCATCCGCGTTACCTGACGCATTTCTACCTCATGATTTCGGCCGGCGGCGCGTTGGGCGGGTTGCTGGTGGGCCTGGCCGCGCCCCATTTGCTGAAATCGTTTTACGAGCTGCCGCTGGGCATGGTGGCGTGCGCGGTGTTGGTGTTGATGGTTCTCAAGCAGGACCCGGAGGCGGACTTCTTCCAGCGCTGGAACCAGACCACGCCGATGATCGCCCTGGCGCTTACCGCCGCGCTCTCGGTATTTATCGGATTACAGATTCGTAACTCGGCCGAAGGCGCGCGCTTACAGGTGCGTAACTTCTATGGCGGATTGAAAGTAAAGGATTCCGGTCCGGCAAGCGATCCTACTGCCACGCGCAGCCTTACTCACGGAACCATTAACCACGGCGAGCAGTTTCTCTTTCCGGAAAAGCGCGACTTACCCACCACTTACTACGGAAAGGTCACCGGCATTGGCATAGCCATCAGCGATAAGCAAAAGACCGGCGCCATACGCGTAGGAGTGATCGGGCTGGGAACCGGAACCATCGCCGCGTATGGCCGATGGGGCGATTATTACCGCTATTACGAAATCAATCCACTGGTGCCGTGGATCGCCACCACGCAATTCACCTTCGTCAACGATTGCCGCGCCCGAGGGGCCAAACTGGATATCGCCATGGGCGATGCGCGGCTCTCGCTTGAGCGGGAGGGGCCGGAGAACTTCGACGTCCTGGCGGTGGACGCCTTCTCGAGCGACTCCATTCCCGTACACTTGCTGACCACCGAGGCCATGCAACTCTATTTTCATCACCTGAAGCCAAACGGAATACTCGCGGTACACATTTCCAACCGCTATCTGGATCTGGCGCCGGTGCTGCTGGGCGAATCGCGGGCATTGGGGAAGACGGCGCGGCTGGTAGACAACGAGGACGACGATACGCTGGATGTTTTCGGCGCCACCTGGGTGCTGCTGGTTGCGCCGCCTGCGCAATTCGACGATGAAGTGACTAAGGCTTCGGAGCCATTAGAGTCAAAACGTACAGTTCGGTTATGGACGGACGACTATAGCAACCTTTTCAGAATCCTGAAATAGAGGTATATTAGTTGCAGCCGCGTCCGTATCTAGGTTCACGTTTCGTGAACGGCATAAATCTACCTATTGCGCCAAACAGTGGTGTATGATCAATTTGGCCGAGGATCTACTATGGACGCCGCCTACACTTCACTCAAGAAATCTGTGCTTTTCCTTGCTCTCGCGCTGCTGATCCCGGCAGCCGCCTTTGGGCAATTCAGCCTGTCCGCCAACCCGGTTACTATTCTCGGTGCATCCGGGGGATCCACGACCGTAAGCGGCACAACCGGCACCAGTATCGGGTATTCGGCGACGGCCACCTATAGCGGGGGCGATCCGTCGTGGCTGTGCGTGGGCGCCACGCAGATGCCCGCCGGGACGGCGATTACCGGGTTTACGACTCCGACCGCACTCACCTTCTTTGTTTGCACTAACTCGTTGACCTTCGCGCAAACGTCGCAGCATACTGCCACCGTCACGCTAAACGAGACCGATGGCTTAGGCTCCGCTACCATCCCCATCACCATTAACTACACGGTAGGGTCCGGGCCGGGCAACGGCAGCGGTGGCGGTAGCGCCCTCACGATCACCCCTGCCGCACCGACTGCCAGCACTTGCCTCGGATGCGCAACCTCGCTTACCTTTACCGCCTCCACAACGTCCACAACCGCGATTAGTTTCACACTCGGTACGCCGAGCGTCTCTTGGGTAACCCAGTTTTCCCAGACCGGCGGAACCCTAGGAGTCATTTCCTCTACGAGCCCGGCCACGTTCTACGTTTTCCTGAACGGAGCGGGACAAGCCCAAGGCACACTGTCCACCTCGCTTATAATCAACTATTCCGGCACATCGCAGGCCGTCCCTATTAGTTTCGGGAACGGAACTGGCACCGCAAGCGGCTCGTTATCAGTCTCCACAAGCTCGGTTCCTCTCTCCTATTCGACGGTCACTCCCAACAATTTTCCGTCCGCGAGCGTGACCATCAGCAGCTCGACCGGCGTAGACACAGCATACAGCTTCAACTGTTCCAGTGGGAATTTTTGGCTGGTGGCGTACCCTGCCGGAGGCTTCCCGGAGACCAGCGGTTCGGGAGCGTTGCCCGCGACACTTACCATTACCGCGGATTCCAATGTGGAGCCACTAGCGTCGGGCCAATATAACGGCACGGTAACCATCACCGGGAACAACAGTGGATCGGTCGTGACAATCTCCGTGGTATTAACCGTGAACGGCGCAAGTTCTAGCGGGTTGACGCTTTCGCCAAGTCCACTGGCGATTTCCGCTGCGCTGAACGGGGCAGCGGTTAGTCAACTGGTAACGATCACCAGCACAACCGGCGGGGCGGTCACCGCCTCCATAAGCGGACCGGGTCTCACCATTTCGGCGCCGGCCAGTCCGGCCATTGCCGTCAACGGTTCCACCACGGTGACAGTTACCGCCACGCCGACCGGCCTTACGGCGCAAACCTATACTGGACAGCTCGAAGTAATGGTGGGTGGCGTCACACAGTACGATCAGATCAACTTCACAGTAGGTTCGGGCACCGGCACAGGCGGCAGTTCGCTTACAGCGGCGCCAAGCACCATGACTTTCTTCGCCGAAACCGGTTTCGCGGCTAACCAGTTTCAGCAGGTTTACCTGGCAGGCTCGGGGAACTATACGGCCGCGGTCACCATGGCTAATAGCGGCGTCAACTGGCTCTCGGTCTCGAGCCTTTCGGGCACGTTGCCGGTACCGAGCGGCGTGAGCGTGGAGGCAAACCCCACAGGTTTGGCGGCCGGAACCTACACCGGCGCGGTGACATTTACGAATACCAGCACCGGGACGACGTCGGTAATTAGCGTGACTTTATTGGTTACCGGAACCACCGCGATTTATGCCAGTCCAACGGGAGACTTGGTATTTAATTACATCGCGGGTACGTCGGCCGCAACCCAATCTCAATCTTTCGTGATTGCCACTACCGATGGCTCAGTGGTCAATGTGAGCGCCGCGGTCGGCAACCCCAGCGCTTCGCCATGGCTAACCGCCGTCGTGACTGGCACGGAAGTATCGGTAACCGTCAACGCAAGTAATCTCGCCAATGGCGTCTATACGGGCTATATTTCGATCACTGGAACGGTGACCAACAGTCCCGTCAGCGTTCCGGTGGTTTTGGGAGTGACAGGGAGCGGTGTTTCAACGGGAACGGGATCTCTCACGCTCAGTCAATCTTCCTTAACGCTTCAGGCGCAAGTGAATGGCGTAGCTGTCTCGACTAGTTTGACCGTGTCAACCACGTTCCCCACCACGTTTACCGCAACCTCTCAGGTGACATCGGGCTCCACAACGTGGCTCAGCGTTTCTCCCTCCGGGTCCAACGTGACGAACACGACGCTCACGATCATAGCGAACCCGGCGGGTCTGGCGGCTGGAACCTACACCGGTAATATCTACTTGGTTTCGAGCACCGGTACTCAAACGGTCCCGGTGACTTTAGTGGTAGGCACGACGACCACCGGCTCTGTCTCGGTGACCGCGAATGGCGGTACGGCTACCTCACCCACGCTGACCTTTACGGCTACGGCAGTGGGCGTTACTCCGGCGACGCAGTATCTTACGGTGTCGAGCGCGCTTGGATCGAGCGCCGTTACCTTCACGGCGGCGGCTACAACCAACAACGGCGTGAGCTGGATTCAGTTGAATACCAACGCAGGCAGCGAGTATTCGACGCCGCTGAATGTAGTGGTGACGGCGAATACCAGTGCGTTGTCCACGGGAACCTTCACCGGCAGCGTGATCATCACGCCCACTGGCGGAACCGCTGTGACGGTGCCTGTCACGCTG
>JBEKNN010000105.1:0-28504 GCA_049522755.1 Bryobacteraceae bacterium
CTAAGGCTGCATGCGGATTACTACACCTATCACTAATAAAACACAGGTAGATCGGGATCGTAGAGATCGGGTCGAGGCCGGTAATCTAAGGACGACGCGGCGCTAGGGTGGACGCCGCAATGTGGGTATTGACGGTGCAGAATTTACTGGAAATGCGGCGATTTTAGTTTGAATTCGGCTGCGCGCGGCGCGCCGGCTTTTCCGGTTGTAAGGGTCAGCGCTTGGAACGCGTCTTCGGCGTGGCCCCGCTCTGGATGATCAATTTCGTAAGCAGATCCTCGGCCTGGTCAATCGGAAGAGGGTCGGCAAGATCGATCGGCGTTCTACCTCGAGCATCCTTCTCGTCGAGTGGGGCGCCCTTGTCGGCCAGAAACTGAATAACCTTACAGATCTCCGGCTGCGTGGAGTTAGCCATGGTGCCGGTCACCGAGGCGTGCATCACGGTGCTGCCGGTGCTGTTGACCGCTTTGACGTCCGGGTCCAATTCAAAAACGTACTTGACGATCTCTACGTGGCCGCTTCCCACCGCGGCCATCAGCAGCGTGCTACCGTCCTGAGCCTTGAGCTTTGGATCGGCGCCGCCCGCGACGAGCGCGCGGACGATATCCGGGTGGTTCGCTTTGGCGGCCAACATCAGAGGCGTTTGTTCGCCGGTGACGAGCCGGAAACCACCGCCGCCAGCCCCACGCCCGCCCGCGACAGCTTTCGCCGTGCGGGCGTTTGGATCGCCGCCTTTAGCCAGCAGTTTCTTGACGAGTTCCAGGTCGCCCGATTGCGCGGCCGTGTGCAGCGGAGTGTTGCCGCCGCGATCGGCCACGTTTGGATCGGCGCCGCCATCCACCAGGGCGGCCGCCGCCAAGGTACTCTTGGAGGAGGCTGCCACAAGCAATACCTTAGTGCCGTCCGGCAGCGCGAAGTTCGCATCGGCGCCTGCCGCGAGAAGCTCCTGCACGGATTTCGCATCGTTCTTTACGGCGGCAAAAACCAGGGCCGTGAAACCGCTCTTCGAGGCGGCGTTGATCTCAGCCTTATGCTCGATCAGGGTTTGCACCACGTCCGGGTGCCCTTCCGCCGCCGCCCACATGAGTGCAGTTTGGCCCTTGCGGGATTCGGCCACGTTCACGTCTGCACCGTGCGCGATCAACTGCTTCACGGTTTCGGCGCTGCCGGCGTTGGCGGCGATCATCAGGGCGGTCTCGCCGTCCCAACGCGCGGCGCTCGCGTCCGCCCCGGCTTTCAGGAAGTGGTCCACCAGAACGGCGTCGCCGTTGGCCGCAGCCAGTGTGAGCGGGGTTTCACCATATTCGTCCGCAGTCTTGGCGTTCGCGCCGGCGGCCAGCAGGAGGTCGGCCGACTGGCGGTCGTCGAGATACGCAGCCCATGCCAGTGCGGTGGCTCCATCGGGCTGCGCCGCATTCACATCGGCATGCTGTGCCAGGAGTGTAGTGACGGCTTTGCTGTCGCGGCGTTTTACGGCGTCAGCAAGGCGAAGGTCGCCAGCGGCTATGCAGGGCGCGATGGATAGGATAGCCAAGGCGCCGTACTTTGCCCAAGATTTGGATTGCATGAGTTTCTCCTACGAGCGAAAAACCAAGCGCGTTCACACGAGTGTGAACGCTGCACGCACGAGTGCGTGCGCCACGAGTTTGTGCTATACGCCGGAGAGGTATTCCAGCTCGCCGGTGGCGTCGCCGAAGTGCTCGGTGTGAACGCCGGCTTTGTCGAGCAGGCTTACCAGCAAATTGTTCAGCGGCGTGTCCTTCGCATAGTTGAGATGGCGTCCGCCTTTGAGCTGACCGGCTCCACTGCCCAATACGGCGGTCGGAAGCTCGTGGTGCGTGTGTATGTTGGCGTCGCCCAGGCCGCTGCCGTACAGGATCAGGCTGTGATCGAGGAGGTTGCCGTCGCCATCCGGCGTCGCTTTCAGCTTTCCCAGGAAGTACGCAAACGTCTCTACCAGGTGCGCGTCGATCTTGGCGACTTTCTCGATCTTCACCGGATCGTTCTGGTGATGCGTGATCGAGTGGTGCCCGTCGGAGATGCCGATGGAACGATAGGGCCGATTGCTGCCGGCGCGCCCCAACATGAAGGTGATGACGCGGGTCATGTCGGTCTGGAACGCGACCACTTGCAGGTCCATCATCAGCCTGGCATGATCTTCAAATTCCGCCGGGATGGAGCTCGGACGCTCCATGGTTGGCAGCCTGAGCTCGGTGCTCTGCTGCTCGGCCTTCTGGATGCGCCGCTCGATGTCGCGGATGGCTTCCAGATATTCGCTGAGCTTGCTGCGGTCGCCGGCCCCAAGCTTGGTATCCAGCCGGTCGATGCTTCCGGAAACATAATCGAGAATGCTGCGCTGCTCCTTGAGCATCGCCAGGCGGGCTGCGGGATCGGTGCTCTCGCCGTCGCCGAAAAGACGCTCGAACACAGCGCGCGGATTCACTTCGACCGGCAGAGGCGTGGTGTCGCCGCGCCAGGAAACTGTATTCGTATAAGCGCAACTATAACCGGAATCGCACCCTCCGGCGAGTGAGGGACCCTCGAGACCGAGCTCGAGCGATGCCAGTTGCGTATTCTTCCCAAGCTCCCTGGCGGCAAGCTGGTCCGCGGAGATTCCGGCGCGGATGCCGACGCCCTCGGTCTTCTTGGGGTGGACGCCGGTAATCCAGGTGGCGCCTTCGCGCGCATGGTCGCCCGCGCCATCGCCCAAAGCCCGGCCGTTGACTTGGGCCAGCCCCGTGAGCACGGTTAAGTTCTCGCGGAACGGCTCCAGCGCCTTCATGGTGGGCGTGAACTCAAAGCCGGTCCCTTCGGCTTTCGGAATCCACCGGTCGAGAATCATGCCTACCGGATGGTAGACAAATCCCAGGCGGACCACCGGTTTTGCCGCGGAAGCCCTTGCCAGCGCGGGAACCATGGAATCGAGCAGGGGCAGGGCCATGGCTGTGCCAAGACCACGCAGAAAAGTGCGGCGATGCAGGGACTTTTTGGTGATGATCATTGTTCCGGAGTCCTCCTCATTTGAAAAGGCGTACTTTTAACGATAGCAGTTACCAGAGCCGACATTTTATAGTTGTCGGCCGCGGCTTGCCGGATTATGGAGCGTACCGCCGGCTTGTCATAGTATTCCAAACCCCGGCCGAGAGCGTATGTGAGAAGCTTCTCGGTGACCGTGGTCTCAAACTGGTAGCCATAGTTGGCGACCAGAAGCTTTTTCAGTCCGGCCGGCCCCTGAAACTGGACGCCGCCGGGCAGCTTACCCGAAGCGTCGATAGCGGCGCCGCCATCCTGGTCGCGCCACTTGCCCACGCCATCGAAATTCTCCAGCGCGAACCCGATCGGGTCCATACGGGCGTGGCAGGAGGCGCAAATCGCGTTCGAGCGGTGCAGCTCCATCTGCTCGCGCATGGTGAGCTGCCTGCCATCTTTGGAGTGGGCTTCCAACTCGGGAATATCGGGCGGCTTGGGCGGCGGGGGCGATCCGAGCAAGTTGTCGAGAATCCACTTGCCCCGCTGCACCACCGAGGTCCGGTTGGGATATGAGGTCACCGTGAGAATGCTGCCCTGCCCCAGCAAGCCGCCGCGGTTGGGATCGGTTAGGGTCACCTTGCGGAATTGCGGACCATAAATATTCGGAATTCCGTAGTGCTCGGCCAGGCGCTGGTTGAGGAATGTGTAGTTCGCATCCAGCAGATCCATCACGCTGCAATCTTCGCGGAGGACGTTCTGGAAGAACAGCTCGGTCTCTTGCCGGAATGCCTGGCGCAGGCTCTCGTCGAACTCGGGGAAGGCGTCCGGGTCCGGCTTCTGCTGAGCGAGATTGCGAATGTAGAGCCACTGCCCGGCAAAGTTCGAGACCAGCGAATCCGAGCGCGGATCGTCGAGCAGGCGGCGCACCTGGCGCTCCAGAACCACGGGGTCCTTCAGCTTGCCCTTTTCCGCCAGGTCGAGTAACTGGTCGTCGGGAACGCTGCTCCACAGGAAGAAGGAGAGCCGCGACGCCAGTTCGAAATCGCTGATGCGGTAAACGCTGCCAGGGCGGTTAGCAGTGTCGTTAACGGCGTTGCTGGCGGCGTCGTTCCAGGGCTTGAGCGCAGCCCTTGGGGCCGCGCCACCCGGCAAACTGCCGCGCGGGTCTTGCTCAATACGGAACAGAAAGTCGGGGGAAACCAGCATGGCCCGAAGCGCCTTTTCGATGCCGAAATCGAAATCGCGCTCGGCGCGGCCGCTCTGGTAAAAGGCCAGCAGCGGTCTGAGGTCCGCGTCCGTGACGGGCCGGCGAAACGCGCGGCGGCCAACGGTAGCGAGGATGGTCCGCGCGCAAGGTTCCTCCTCTTTAGTGGTAGCCGGATGGCACACAAATATTCTGGCGCGGCTGGGGGTGTCTCCGGGGCCAGTGACCTTATAAGGTCCGTCGATGGTAATGCCAGTCACTTGCGGCGCAGGGCCGCCTTCGGGAACCTCAAAGCGCTTCAGCTTGGCGCCATCGAGCCGCAGATCGAGTTCGGCCTGTGGCGCCTGGACTTTGGCGCCCGGCTGAGTGCCACCCTCTCCACCGGCCGCGGCTGCGGCTGCCGCTGCTGCACCGCCGCGGCGTCCACCAGGAACCACTTCAGATTTCGCGGATTCGCGAAGGAAGGTCACGCCGATGGCCCGCAAGCCCGCGGGGATAGCTTGGCGAACCTCCCAACGATTCTTGACTTCTCCAGCGCTTCCAGCGCCTCCACCGCCCTGGTTGAGCTTGACGCGGATGACGTATTCGGCGTCGACCGGGAAATAGTAGCGGAGCACAAAGCCGCCGCGCGAATCGAATGGCAGATCGTCACTGACGCGCTCATTGCGATCGCCGCCGCCGGCGCCGGGGGCATCCTGGCGGGCCGGAAAATCTTCCACTGAGGGCTTGACGCTGGTGTCGCCTACGGCCAGGCGGCTGACCAAACGAGCCACCGACATGTACTTTTCGAGCAGCGCCGGGGAGACCGAGAGCACGTCGCCGATGTTGTCGAAACCGTAACCGGAATCGTCCACCGGGAGCGACGAACCCGGCTCAATATCGAGCGCGAGTATATCGCGTATGGCGTTGCTGTATTCGGCGCGATTCAGCCGGTGAATCGCCGGCCGGCCCGGATTGGGATGCACGGCGGCAGCCTGATCGAGAGTGGTTTCCAACGATTTGGTGAATGCGGTCAAGACCGGCGCGGGCGGACGCGGCATGCCGGCGGGAGGCATCTCGCCAGTGCGGACCTTGCGCAGAACCCTTTCCATGATGGCGGCGTTGGCGGTGGCATTGGAAAAGTCGATTCCTTCCAAAGACACCCCGGCGGTCATCGCCTTCTGGTTGTGGCAAACGACGCAATATTGATCCACTAAAGCGCGAGGAGTGAGGGCGCCTTGCAGAGCAGGAGCGGATTGCGGAGCAGGTGCGACAGTGGGGTGGGCGTTAGTCTGCGATAGGGCGATACTCGAGGGAAAAACGGCAACGGCAAGGAGGGTCAGTGTAGCCCACTGAGGTACACTTCCCCCGACCTTTTTCACATCCATCAATTTACATTATCTTTCAAACCCCCGAAGAAATCAACTATCCTTAGGGTGGGTGGTAGTGGTTGAGGCAGATGGGGCGCCGGAGCCGGTGAAGGGCCGCGGCTGGTTGCCGGCCTGAGGCGGGGCGGCTTCTGCCGGAACGAAGCTGAGAACGTGGAAGCGGTTTGGATTGTTTGTGTTGCAGGCATCGGCGGGCTTCGGCAGGCCGGGCTTCGCGTGTTGCAGGCGCGCTGGCAGAGTGCGATTCGCGCTAAAATGCGCTCTTGGGAAGCGATACCCGTCCGCAACCGGTCCCACGCGCCGCGGTTACCGCCGGCGTCACGCGCACAGCCAACCGGAACTTCGAGCTCAAGACTGAGATCCACCGCAAGCTGATCGGCACTCTCAACCTGGAGCGCGTCGCCTCGATTCCGCGGGATCGGGTCCGCGCCGAGATCCGGGACGTGGTGGAGCGGCTGCTCGCCGACGAGCGCGTGCCCATGACCACGGCCGATCAGAACCGGATTATCGAGGAGGTTCTGGATGAAGTGTTCGGATTGGGGCCGCTGGAACCGCTGCTCAAGGAGCCATCCATCTCCGACATTCTGGTGTGCGGCTTCGACAAGGTCTACATTGAGCGCGAGGGCAAGCTTTCGCTGACCCCGGTACGGTTTAAAGACAATGCGCACCTGCTGCATATCATCGACAAGATTGTTTCGCAAGTGGGCCGGCGCATCGATGAGGCGCAGCCGATTGTGGACGCGCGCCTGCTGGACGGATCGCGCGTGAATGCGATTATCTCGCCGCTGGCGCTCGATGGACCCGCGCTTTCCATCCGCCGCTTCGGCCGCCACGTGATCACTTCCGATGAGATGGTGGCTAATAAGACGCTGACGCGCGGGATGCTGCGGTTTCTGGGCGCGTGCGTCCAGGCGAAGACCAACATCCTGATCTCGGGCGGCACGGGCTCGGGCAAAACCACCACGGTGAATGCGCTCTCGCGATTCATTCCCGAAGAGGAGCGCATCATCACCATCGAAGACACCGCGGAGCTGCAGCTTCAGCAGCGCCATGTGGTGAAATTCGAAACACGCCCGCCGAGTCTCAACAAGACGGGCGGAATTGGCCAGCGGCAGTTGCTGCGGACGTCTCTACGCATGCGGCCCGACCGCATCATAGTGGGCGAGTGCCGCGGCGCCGAAGCGCTGGAGATGCTGCAGGCGATGAACAGCGGCGTCGAAGGGTCCATGAGCACGGTGCACGCCAACACGCCGCGCGACGCGTTTTCCCGCCTGGAAGCTATGGTGTTGATATCCGATTTGCAGATTCCATCGCGCGTGATATTGCAGCAGCTGGCGGGGGCCATTAAGCTGGTGCTGCAGGTGAGCCGTCTGCAGGATGGCTCGCGGAAAATCGTCAGCATCGCCGAAGTATTGGGCGTCAAGGACGACCGCATCGACGTCCGCGATGTGTTCCTGTTCGAGCGCACCGGGCTCACCGCCGCGGGGAAAGTGCAGGGCCGATTCCGGAGCTCCGGGGAACCGCCGGCGATTCTGGAGCGGCTCAAGGTGAGCGGCATCGAGCTGCCGCCCGCGGTCTTCGAGGAAGTGCTGGAAGTGAACCAGTAGCGCGCCGGCGAAAGTAGTTGCGTTACCTCGGTTGGCAGGCGAAAGCGCCTGCCCCACAAAAACGCAAACCTATGCGCGCCAACGTGAGCCAGACGCTTTCGTCCGTCAACCCGGCGATCTCAGCGAAAAAGTTCCCGGTTGGCGGAAAAGAATTATGCCAACATGAATGCATGCCCGAGCCGATCTATACGCGCGACGAGCCGCCCCCGTTTCTCGGCTCCTGGCGTAGGGTATACGTGGCCATCCTGATCTATCTCGTCGCGGTCATCTTCGCTTTCTACCTGTTCACGCGAGCATACCGATGAGACCGCTCGATTGGATCGTCCTGGTCGCTTCGCTGGTGTCGATTATCGCCTACGGCCTCTATCGCAGCCGCGGCAGCAACACCGTGGACCGCTACCTTCTGGCCGGCCGCTCCATGCCGTGGTACGCGATGGCGCTTTCGATTATGGCCACGCAGGCCAGCGCGATCACGTTCATTTCCACCACCGGGCAATCGTACGTGGATGGCATGCGGTTCGTGCAATTCTACTTCGGGCTGCCCATCGCCATGGTGATTATCTGCTCCACCGCGGTGCCGATTTTCCATCGCGCCAAGGTCTACACCGCGTATGAGTACCTCGAAAAGCGCTTCGACGGTAAGACGCGGGCGCTGGCCAGCCTGATCTTTCTGGCGCAGCGCGGCGTGGCGGCAGGGTTGACCATCTACGCGCCGGCGATCGTGCTCTCAGTGATTCTGGGATGGCCGGAGCGCATCACCACGCTCATCATGGGCATGACGGTGGTGAGTTATACAGTGCTGGGCGGCATCAAGGCCGTGACGTGGTCGGACGTGCAGCAGATGGGCGTCATCTTTCTGGGCCTGGTGGTTTCGCTGGTGACGGTGATTGTGCTGCTTCCCGCGTCCGTATCGTTTCCGGACGCGGTATTCCTGGCGGGCGCGGCGGGGCGGCTGAATGCGGTCACGACGCACTTTGACTGGAACGATCGCTTCAATGTGTGGAGCGGACTGATTGGCGGCACATTTCTGTTTCTGAGTTACTTTGGGTGCGATCAATCGCAGGTGCAGCGGTATCTCACGGGGCGCTCGATTTCGGCCAGCCGGCTGGGCCTGTTGTTCAATGCCGTGGCGAAGATTCCGATGCAGTTTTTCATCCTGTTCATCGGGGCCATGGTGTTTGTGTTTTACGTATTCGTGCAGCCGCCGCTGCTGTTTGAGAAGGCGCAAATGGCGCGCATCGAGGCCTTCGACGGATACGGGCAGGTGCAATCGCAGTTCGAGCGCGGCATGGCGGAGCGCCGCCGGGCGGCCATGGGACTGGTGGCCGCGCACCATTCGGGCGACGCGGCCGCCGAGGGGCGCGAGATGGCGGCGTATCGCGCGGCGCAGCGGGAGGTGGACGATGCGCACTCGCGAGCCGAGAAGCTGGTGGAGCTGTCCGGCGGCGAAAAGGGCTTCAAGGATACCAACTACATCTTTCTTACATTTGTGACCCGCTACCTGCCGGTGGGCCTGGTGGGCCTGGTGATCGCAGTGATCTTCGCCGCCACCATGTCGGCAAGCTCGGGTGAGATCAACTCGCTGGCCACGGTTACGGTGGTGGATTTGTACCGTCGGCACATACGGCCGCATGCCAGCGACCACCATTACGTGACGGCCTCGCGACTGGCCACGCTATTCTGGGGCGCCTATGCGGTGATCTTCGCGGGATGGGGCAAGAAACTGGGGTCTTTGATTGTTGCGGTGAACGTAGTGGGGTCGCTGTTTTACGGGTCGCTGCTGGGGTGTTTCGTGCTGGCGTTCGGGTTCCGTCGCGTGGGCGGCACGGCGACATTTGTGGGAATGCTCGCCGGAGAGGCTGCGATCTTTTCGGCGTTTTTCTTCACCGGGATCTCATGGCTTTGGTACAACGTGATCGGGTGCGCAGTAGTGATGGGCGTGGCGCTGGGAATTACCTACCTTACGGGCGGATTCTCAACGGCGCCGGCGGAAGCTGTACGCGCGGAGTAATTCGACGGCGGCAAGCAATGTCCACTGATGCCGGCGTCCTCACTTATGCAGGGCATGAAGCATGGCATTAAGATGTAGTCATGGTGGTCGCCGGGCGTCGGAAGTCCATAGCATTCTTTATTGCCTTGGGCGTCTGCCTCATCTCCGTCATTCTGGTTCTCTATGTCGGCTGGGTCCTGCTGAGTTGGCGCACCGGCATCCTGCTCGTCCTCGGCGTCTTGCTGCTGACGCTGATCATCAGTGGCGTAGTGATCAACACCGTGTTTCTGGTCCGCGAAATTCGCCGCAATGAGCAACACGACGCCTTCATCAACGCGGTGACCCATGAACTGAAGACGCCTGTAGCGTCGATTCGCCTTTACCTTGAAACCCTCCAGAAGCGTCCGGTCGAAGAAGCCAAGCGTAAAGAGTTCTACCGCATCATGCTCGAAGATAGCGACCGCCTTCTGGCGACTATCGAACAGATCTTGCGCACCGGCCGAATCGGGGCCAGCAGCCGCAAGCTCAATCTTTCTCCTGTCGATATCGGCGATTTGGTGGCCGACTGCGCGGCCCGCGCCCGCACGCTTCACAGCCTTGCGCCGGAATCGCTGCAATACCATCCCGTGCCGCCGCTGACAATTCGCGCCGACCTCGAAGAGGTAAGAGCGGCTGTTTCCAACCTCATCGATAACGCCGTGAAGTATTCCGGCAGCGAGGTGCGAGTGAGCGTAGAGATCGACCAGGCGGAAGGCAAGTACGTATTGGTGCGCGTGAAAGATCAAGGCGCGGGGATTCCGCGAAGCGAGCTGAAGCAAGTCTTCAAGCGTTTCTATCGCGTACCGGGAGCGTTAGCGTCGCGCGTCAAAGGAACCGGCCTGGGATTGTATATCGTCCGGTCCGTGGCCAAGCGGCATGGCGGGCGGGCGTGGGCCGAAAGCGATGGGCTGGGGCGCGGCAGCACGTTCGTACTGCAGCTCCGGGCGGACAAATGAGCCAGATTCTGGTGGTGGAAGACGAGCAGCACATTGCCGAGGGGCTGCGTTTCAACCTGGACGCCGAGGGCTACCAGGTCCAGGTGGTGGAAAGCGGTGAGGCGGCGCTCGATCTATTGATGGCCGACGCGGCGGCGTTCGATCTGGTGGTGCTGGATGTGATGTTGCCCGGCAAGGACGGCTTTGCGGTAATCGCCGAATTGCGCGACTCCGGCCGGTTCATTCCCACCCTGATGTTGACCGCCCGTGGACATCCCGAGGATGTGCTGCGCGGCTTTGCCGCCGGCGCCGACGATTACATGGCGAAGCCTTTCGAGTTAGCCATCCTGATTGCCCGGATAGGCGGCCTGCTTCGCCGCCACGAATGGCTGCGGAACGGGATAACCGGCGACGCCGTACGGAGTGAATCGAGCGACGCGTTTACGTTTGGCGCTAAGTCGATCCGCTTCGATCTGCTGGAGCTACGCGTCGGCGAGCAGACATTTCCACTGACGTTGATGGAGGCAAATGTCCTCCGCTACCTGGTTCAGCACGAGGGTAAGCCGGTTTCCAGGAAAGCCCTGCTGGAAGAGGTATGGGGACTGCGCGAAGATACCGACACTCGCGCCATCGATAACTTCATCGTACGGTTGAGGCGCTATATCGAAGACGACCCCGGGCGGCCACGCCACTTACTCACAGTGCGCGGGGTGGGGTACCGGTTTGTGTCGTTGCCAGTGACGAAAGGGTGATCGCCGACGGTGTGAAGTATGGCTACGCGATCTGCACTCGTGGTAGGGGTCGGGTCCGGCGCGCCTGGGGGAATCGGGCCACCCCTGTAGCAAGACTGGATGAATGGCTTGGCAGGAGACCGCTCAAATAGCGGGAGAAGCGGCGCCGTCGTAGAAGCTGCCCTGCCCCAAATACCATAGCAGCCGGTCGAGCACTCTAACCTTGTAAGGACAGTTGGATAGGTCTGCTAGGCTTATGACAGGCTCAACCTCGTTATAAACCCGAAACCACACTTCTACAAAAGAAGCATACTCTGACTGTTTTGGTCCCGGAGCCATCCGGCAAAGGCGGCTTATAAGCCTGAGAGCACTCACCGCATTGTTATCAAAGATGGGAACGTCGTCTGGGTAGCAGCACCACAACGCCTTCGAAGTGAGCGACGTTAATACGCGTGTTTTGCCCGTTTTCGTGTGTGGCGCGACTTCACTAATTCGTCGCTCAAGTCTGTTGAACCCGGAAACGACTCTGTCCCTATCTCGCTGCAATGAGCTATCGCGCAGTTCGTCCGCAAACCCCATGATCTGGTCGGCTATAGCCTTGCTCCTATCCGGGGGAAAGAACATAAGCACCCTGTAACGGTTGAGCCAGTCGACAACGTGCTTTTCCCGATCTCCGGGATCCAGATCGCGCTGCTTGATCGCGTTGATAACTTGGGTATCCGCTACAGTTTCGTCCGGATCGGAGTGGTCTCCCCTCGCAACAAACTCCTCCGCGAGTTTCCTTAAATCCAGCACGGGTTGCTCCTGGCATTCAGGTTCATCAATTTATAGATCGGCTGGCTGCCAGGTGTTAGGCGTCCCGGGTCAGTCTCACTGTCTTTACCGGAATGGATTCTCCACCGTGACGCCGAAGTACTGCTGTCCGGAATTCAGATCTTCCGACCAGAGTCGTTCACAACCGCCGCGCTCGGCGGCTGCAACAATCATGCCGTCATAGAAGTGAATGCCGTACGCGCCGCGGGCCTGCACCGCGCGCCGGACAAGGTCGCCATCCGGGACCAAAACGCCGATGGGGCCCAGCGCGTCCAACACCGCGGCCACATCGTCGGGAGACGCCGGTGGAGACATTTTGTGCAGCAGCGTGGCTGCAAACTCCGCCAGCACCTGGGTGGATACTACGATTTCGCCCGCCAGCGCTCTTCTGACCAGGCTCTGCGCGATCTGCTGCTTCCGCCGGTCGCTCGGGTCGTATGCGTAAACCAGAACATTCGTATCGAGGAACTCACGAACGGGCATGCAGGTCCGCTCGCGTCCAGGTTCGCTTGCCCACCTTAAACTGGAAGCGCTCGAAGCTGCGCTCCAGCGCCTCGCGTTCCCGGCGTTGCCGGCCAGCAGCGGCAGTTTCGGCTGCGACGGTTTCCAGGTAACTGCGAACCATTCCCGTCAGAGTGGTGTCCCTATCCACGGCAATTTTTCGAACCTTTTTCACCAATTCGTCATCGATTGATAAAGTGACGTTCATGCACCCATAATAAGGGAAACACGTAACCCAGGTCAAGCCGGCGCACGCTGGCGACCCACTTGCCGCAGCACATTGAGAATCTCCGCGCGATACCGCTCGAGCGTGAAATCCGCCGCGTGGGACAGGCCTCCCGGCCTGTCTCTGCTACACGCCATCTCCGCCATCTCCTGCACCGAACCCGCCAGCGACCCTGCCGCCAGCACTTCCGGAATCCCGCCCGAGGGAAACGCGATCACCGGCACGCCGGCGGCGAACGCTTCCAGAATCACCCGCGTAGTGGCTTCGTGTTCGGCCGAAGGAACCAGCAGCATGTCGATCTTGGCCAGCGCATCATACACGTTTGCCGCCCAGCCCGCGAACTCAATGGGCAACACGGCGGCCGTGGCTCGAACCTCGCGCTCATAATCGTAGGACGCGAACATCGTCTCCCCGTAAATCACGAATCGGGCTTCCGGCATTCTTCCATGAATGATCCGCGCTGCCTCCACGAATTCGCGCTGCCCCTTCTCCGGTGCGATGCGGCCGATGCATCCGATGGTCAGCGGTCCATTGCGTTTCACCCGAGGGCGCTCGGGACCGGCCACTCCGTTGTAGACCACGGATATATCGCTGACGTACGGCCTCCAAGGGTCCGCAACATAGCGGCACGAGCCGATCACGCGCGCACGCAAGCGCCGCAACGCAAGCCCGGAAAGTTTACGCACCGGGCCAGGCGGAAGATAGCTGTGCGAATGAAACACAACCCGCTCGCGGATGCCGCTGAGAGCCGCCGCCGGCAGCAGCCGCGGTCCGTTGATGTAGACGATATCCGCGCCGCGCGCCAGTTCCCGAATTTGGCGCGCCAGCCGCGGCGCCTCGAAAACGAAGCGCGCCATATCGCCGGCGGTTTTGCTCCGCGACGCGTATGGGCCGCAACGGATGCGCGCAATCTCAAACCCCAGCGCGCGAACGCGTTCAAACATCGGGCCGTCGCCCGGCATCGCTACTATTGCTTGTTTCACGACACCGTGCTGCAAGGCCGGAAGCAGATCGAGCAAACATTGCTGCGCCCCGCCGAGTTCGCTGAACTGATCGAGGAACAGCAGCTTCATTCGCGGATCGCGAGCGCCAGCACAAAGAAGTAGACCGGCAAAACGCGCCAGTAAGTCAGCAGGTCGCCCGAGAGCATCTGCACAGTCTCGCCCGACCAGAAGCAGAGCATCCAGGCGCCGAAGAACGAACCGCGCTGCGCCGATCGCGCGGTGGCGCGCAGAATGGAGGCGTTCAGCCAAATCAGCGCGGCCAGCCCGGCGATGCCAGTCTCGATGAGGATGCTGAAATACATGTTATCGGCCACAATCGGGGCGCCCAGATAGTCGGTGTACGGCAGGGTCTTGTAGCCGATGCCGAAGAGGAGCTGCCACGGGTTGGCGGCCGTCCATTGCAAGAGCGTCTGCCAGCTCGCGACGCGGCCGGAGAGGATTTGCTCCGTCGCTGAAAAGAAGAACTGGCCGGAAGCCGTGAGCCGCAGCCAATACATGGCGGCGATTGCCGGAAAGATCTTCGAGAGCAGGAACGCGCCGGCCAGCGCGCAGGCCGAAAGAATCGCCGCTACCCGGCCCAGCGGCACGCGCCGCCGATTGATCCACACCAGCACCGCGCAGGCGACGGCGATGTTAATCACCGACCCGCGCGAGAACGAAAGCACCAGCGCCGCAAAGAACAGCGCCCCGCCAGCCAGCAATAGCTTGCGCGAGACTGGGGATTCATGCCGCGGCCGTGAGAAGGCCACCGCGATCATCACCAGGAAAAACGCGCAGAAATTGCCCAGCGTGCTGGCCTCGTAGAAGAATCCCTGCGCGCGCCGGTAGACGCCGGAATCGAGCCACACGAATTGCGGCCCGTAGCCGGCCGGTGCGGGGAACTGATAGTAGAAATCGACGCAGGCGAAGAGCGCTGAAAGCGCGGCGAAGATATAGACGCGGCGCGTGGCGCGTAGCGCGTCCAAGTCAAATATGGGCGCAGGGCGCATGGGCGCAGGTCCATAGGCGGTGAAGAAGAAAATGTAAATCGAGATGCCCAGCAGCGCCACACGGGCGAAGCTGCCGGCTGCGGCTTCCGCTCCGGAATGTATGGCAGCGAGCGCGATGCTGGCAACGAGCACTCCGAAGAATGCCGTAAACGCGGCGTTGAGGCTGCACGGGACGACGCGCCAATGGTTGAGCGACGCTATGCCGAAGAGCAGCCCCAGCGCGGCGAAGAGCAGGCAGAGATGCGGGCCGGAATTTCCCAGCGATATCGGCAGCGGCGGCAGCAGCAGGGCAGAGGCGAAGAAGAGCGTGAGCCAGCTAGTCATTGCGAGCCAGAGCGTGTGCGCCGCGGCGGGCGCGAACGCGCAGCTCCTGGAAGTTGATCTCGATGGCGAAGTAGAGCGCCGGCAGCGTGAATCCCAGCAGCAGCGCGGCGGCGATATTGAGCGATGTGTTGGGCGACGACGGACGCTCGGGAACAATTCCCGGGTCGATAATCTTGAGGCGCTCGCCGCGGTATCCGGCATCGCCGCGGGCCTGTGTGAGGCGGCCCTCGATGCTGGAAAGCGCCGCCTGCTGGGCCTTCCGCTCGGCGTCGAGGCGGTCGCGATGCGCCATGCGCGCGGCCAGCAGAATCTCTCGCTGGGCGTCTTGCCGGTCGAGCGCTTCCATCTGCTTGCGGATGGCTTCGGCGCGCGTGCGCGCTTCGCTCTGCTCACTGCGGGCCTGCGGCAGTTCGGACGCAGGCGCCTGCTTTTCGCGCTCCGCGGCGCCGTCGAATTCCACTTGTGCGCCGATCGCCTGCTCCTGGAGCTTCGAGCGCAGATCCCCGGAATTGGATAGCGCGGCTTGCAGCGCCTCCACGGGTTCGGCCGCCAGAAGCCGCGCCCAGGCAGCGTCCACCTGATCCAGCTTGTCGCGCGCCTGGCGTTCTTCGGCCTCAAGTCCCTCAATCAGATCCTGGTCGCCCTCGGTGGTCAGAGAGCGGTTCAGGGTCGCGGTGGATTCCGCAACGAACTGGGCCAGAGCTTGCGCCTTCCGCGGATCCGGAAGGGTCGCGGAGATTTCGAGAATGCGCGTGTTATGCACGATGCCCACTTTTAAGACGCTCTTCTTAATCGACTCAATCGACCGTCCGCCCATGAGCGCGCGCAGATCGGACTGGGCGATGGCCTTCTGAAAGAGCGTGTCTCCGGCGGCGAACGATTCGTAAGTCTTGAGCGATTCGAAGTAGATGGGGCTCACGGCGGCGGTCGCGGCGCGGATATCGCTTCCGGCAGGAGGCTCGATGACAATGCGCGCGGTCGCGGTATATTCCCGAGGCAAGAAAAGACTCACAGCCAACGCGACTGTCACGGCGAGGGCGCAACTTAGCGCAATCCATCGCCAGCGCGATGCGATGTAACTGATGTAACGAAAACCATCTATCGGCTCTCTCACGATGCTCCCTGAGTTAGTGTAGACGATATGCGCCTGCTCCAGGCTGTGACAATCGGCCTGATTGCGTTAATTATCGCGCCCGGATATCTTTTCTACTTTGATGTTACTCCAAAGGTGGTCGTGTTGCTGGTGGGGACTGCGGTCCTCTTGGCGGCCGGCGCAGTGCGGGGCGCTTCCAAGACCTTTTCGATCCTGATTCTTTTGAACCTGGCTTCCCTAGCCATTTCCACGGCGCTTTCCACGCGACCGGGGCTCTCCCTGATGGGGACGAACTGGCGCGAGTTCGGCCTGGTTCCACAAGCCGCGGCGTTGCTCTTCGCCTGGAGCGTCGCTGGTAGTAACGGCAATGCGCGCGTGGTACTGCGCGGCGTCGCCATTTCCGGCGCCGCGGCGGGTACTTACGGAATCGCCCAGTATTTCGGCTGGGACCCGTTCCTGCCCGCGGCCGCCTATCACATTGGAGAAGGTGTTTGGACCATCGTACGGCCGCCGGGCACGTTGGGTTACGTCAGTTACTTCGCCACATGGCTGATGGTGAGCGCGTTTCTCAGTCTGGCGCTGGATACCATGGAAACAGCCCCGGCATGGCGGTGGACTGCTCGCATCGCGGCCGCGATCTGCGCGGTCGCCATGGTGTTGACGGGCACGCGCGCGGCTATGCTGGGCCTGACGGCCGGCGTATTGGTATGGCTCTACTTGCGCGGCTTCCGCCTCACGCGGCGTATGATGGCGGGCGCGGCCGCGGTGGCATTGCTTGGCGCGGCGTTCTACTTTTCGCCGCCCGGCTGGAATCTCCGCAGCCGTACACGATGGTTCACCGAAGATCGTTCAGGCGGTGGGCGGCCGGAGCTCTGGCGCGACACGCTGCGAATGGCGTCTCACCGCCTTGCAGCGGGATACGGGCCGGAAACGTTTACCGCCGAGTTCGCGCGCTTCGAATCGCCCGGGTTGGCGGCGGCCTATCCCGATTTCGAGTACGAATCGCCGCACAATATGTTTCTCGATGCATTGGCGGCCCAGGGCATTCCGGGGTTGGCGGCGCTGGTTGCGCTGTGCGCGGCCGGGCTGTTGGCGGCCTTCCGGGCGCGAAATGCGGAGTCGCCCTACCTGGCGGCGGCGCTCACGGCCGGGCTGGTGAGCCAGCAGTTCACGGGCTTCACAGTTCCAACCGCAGTCATCGTATATACCGCGGTGGGCTTGGTAATTGGTGGGATACGCGGTAGCTCGCCACGCGGTGAGAGCAAGCGGAAGCGTGCGCTACCGGCCGCGCTGGCACTAGCGCTGATCTATTGCGCAATCCGGCTCACGGTTGCCGATGCCGCGCTGGCGCGGGCGCAACGCGCGCTCGAGACTGGCGACGCCACCGCCGCCGCGGCTCAGTACGGACGATACGCGCGCTGGCGGTTTCCAGGAGCTTCGGCGGACTTGTGGTACTCGCGGTCATCGCTGCTGTTGGCGCAGAGAGCGCAGCAGCCGGCGGTGCGATTGCAGGCTTTGTTGCAAGCGGAAGCCGCGGCGCGGCGCGCCACGGTCACGGCCAACGACCCTTTCGACGCCTGGTACAACCTGGCGGCCTTCGACGCCATGAACGGCGACACGCTTAACAACAGTGCTGCCGTGGAACGGGATCTGCGAGCGTCGATCGCGGCGCGGCCTAATTGGTTCAAGCCGCACTGGGCCTTGGCCCGGTTACTCGCGCTTGAGTCACGCCGCGAGGATGCCGGCCGCGAGGCGGCGCTAGCGGTAGCGCTCGATGGAGGCAAAGACACAGAAGTAACACGTACTCTTTCAGATATTCAGGCATATTTGCATTAGTAAAATCTGTGGCTTAGCAGTTAGTTCGCGACCAATGGTCACTTACAATGAGAGTCATGCGGGTACTTTCAATTTCCACTCTGGCAATCGTTTCTTTAAGCGTGGCGGCATATGCGCAGTCTACGCCTTCGGTGGCATCCGGCGGCGTCCTGAACGGCGCCAGTTTCGCCACCGATCAACCGGTCGCGCCGGGATCGTTGGTTTCGATCTTCGGCACGAATCTGGCTTCTACCAGTTCCGCGGCCGCCACCGTTCCGCTCTCCACTTCACTGGGCGGCGTGATGGTCACTTTCAATAACATCGCAGCGCCGCTGAATTACGTTTCGAGCGGCCAGATCAACGCCCAAATGCCGTTTGAACTGACTGGCTCTTCCACCGCGCAGGTGGTGGTAACGAATAAGGGCGTGGCATCGGCCCCCCAGAGCTTGCAAGTGGCCTCCGTGGCTCCGGGGATTTTCTCCCTTACCGGCGGGCAGGCCGTTGCGTATGGCAATACCAATTACCTGTTCGCGGCGCCGGCCGGCTCGATTCCGGGACTCACTACTCAACCGGCGAAGATATTAGATCCTCAGACCCTGGTGATTCTGGCCACGGGACTGGGGCCGGTGACACCCCCAATAGCTGACGGCGTGGGCGACCCGACAATAGTCCATAACACCACTGCAACTCCGGTGGTTATGGTGGGTAATGTGCAGGCCCAAGTAGTGTTCTCCGGTATCTTGCCCGGATTCCCCGGCGTCTATCAGATCAACATCATCATTCAAGCTGGTACGCCGACCGGCAATGCGATTCCCTTGCAGATTCAGATGGGCGGCATCACTACCAGCAATTCGACTACGATTGCAGTTAGTAACTAAGTACGCCGCTCCTTCACGTTCGCGGCTCCGATTGGGGCCGCGCGCGCCTGGCGATTCTTGGGCGCAGCCGCCTTCGCCTTCTCTCGCTCGCCCGCTTCTTTCGCGCGGAATTTCGCGATGCGTCCAATCAATTTCACGGGGACGGGCTCCGACAGCGGAAAGCGGATTGTACCCTTATCGACCTCGTACGGCGCCAGCTCTTCCTGAAATGTCGCGACTACTTGCTCAGTGGCGGCGTAGATCGAATAGTGGTGTTTCCACACCGCAAAATAAAGCAAGCGACCACCGTACAGCGTATAAGTGGGCATCTTGTATGAGATGACTTCCTGGGCTCCCGGTACTGCCTTGCGGATGGCGCTGCGCACGCGCCCGAGGGCGCCCTGCACCGACTCGGGTTGCGCGGCAATGTACTCGTCCACTGAATTAGGATCGGTTGACTTAAGATCGGTCTTAGCCATAACGGATTCCAGTCGCCGCTACGGATTATCTCACGATGCGCCGGAGGCCCCGGGTCAAGTTCATTCCTGGCGCAACGCGATAGCCGGATCGATACGCGCGGCGCGGGCGGCGGGCGCGAGCGCGGCCAGAACAGCCAGAGCGAACACGATCAGACCGGCGGCCAGGAAGCTCTTAGGATCGCGGATGGCGACGCCGAAGAGCAGGCCGCTATGCTTCCCCGGCGCCAGATACAGCGCGTCTTTCAGCACCGTACCGAGCGCCAGCGCCGCCATGAAGCCGCAGGCGGCGCCGGCCACCGCGAGGCGAACGGCGCGCATCACGCCGAGAAGCAGAATTCCATTGGGAGGCGCGCCCAGCGCCATGCGCACGCCGAACTCGCGCGTGCGCTGCGCCACCGAAAACGCGATGGCCCCATAGACTCCCGCGGCGGCCAGCAACAC
The DNA here is from genome assembly GCA_049522755.1 of Bryobacteraceae bacterium. Taxonomy (GTDB): domain Bacteria; phylum Acidobacteriota; class Terriglobia; order Bryobacterales; family Bryobacteraceae; genus PALSA-243. The sequence goes on from JBEKNN010000105.1 coordinate 19,386, forward strand.
GGCGAGCGCGGCGAAAACGGATACCAGGAACAGCCGGAAACGGTTCCCTTGAAGACCATTGCCAATGCGCGTCTCCATGCCGGCGGCGTCGGAGATGGAGGCTTCGGAATCGGCGGCGCGCAGTTGGCCGCGCAGCGCGGGAATCAGCGTCTCGGGATCGACTCCGGACTTGGCGCTAAGGTACATAGATCGCGACGGATTCTGCGCGAAGGGAAGATAGATATCCTTGAAAACCACTTCGTCGAGCCCAAGTTCCTTGATGTTGGCAGCGAGGCCGACGATCTGCACGGGTCCCGGCGGAATCGACGGGCTTCCGCCTGGTTCGAGGGTAATGCTCTTGCCGATCGGGCTTTCCATTCCGAAGAATCTCCTGGCGAAGTTCTGGTTGACGATGGCCACGCGCGGGGCGGATTCGGAATCGCCTTCGGTGAAGGCGCGGCCTTGCAGCAGCGGAATCGCCAGCAGATGGAAAAAGCCGGGCGAAACCACGCGAGCCAAGCTGTCCTGACTGGCCTGCCGGCTGGCTACCGTAAAGAGCACGCTGGAATCGAAATCGAGCGGGAGCGCGCCAGAGATAGCGGCCTCGCGAACGCCGGGGATATTCTTCGCCGCTTCCAGCGCCTGGCGATAATAGGCGCGCGATTGCGCGGGCGTCATCTGCCGGTCGCCGCCCGGAGCGATGCGCACGGCGAGCACATTGTGCGGATCGAATCCCAAGGGGACGTTCAGCAGGCTCTGGTGGCTGGCGGCGAAGAGTCCGGCGGCGAAAAGCAGCAGAAACGACAGCGCGATTTCGGCGGCGATCAACGCATCTATGCGGCGGCGCGTGCGCGGGTTGGCCCCGATGCTTTTGGACGCGCCGCGCAGCGTATCGTTGAGATCGAGGTTGGGCGCGGTGAAGCTGGGAGCCAGCGCGAATAGCAACATGGCGGCGCACGATATGGCGAGGATGAACGCGAGCGCCACGGGGTCCATGCGGATTTGGCTGGCGCGGACGAATTCGCCGGCGGGCATCAGCTTGCGCAGCCATTCCACGCCCCAGGCGGCCAGAAGCGAACCGGCGAGGGCGCCGGGAATAGCGATCCAGGCGCTTTCGGCAAGGGCGTGGCGCAGCAAGGCGAGACGGTTGGCGCCGAGCGCGATCCGCACCGCGATCTCCCGCTGGCGGCCCGTATAACGGACCAGTTGCAGGGCGGCGACATTGGCGCACGCGATCAGCAGCACCAGCGCGGCGACACCGAAGAAGAGCAACAACACGGGGCCGTCGTACTTGGTTGCCGCGACGCGCAGGTTCTCGACATTGATCGTCCAGTTGCCATCCGCCCGTGGGTTTTCGGCGCCCAGTTGGCGCGCCAAGGCGTGCATCTCGACAGCCGCGGCAGCGAGGCCAATACCGGGCGCGAGACGGCCGATGACGGCAAGCTCACTCCGCTGGCGGTTGGCGCCGGCGCCGGAGAGATCGAGCGGAACAAAGAGATCGGGATCGTCGACGAATTCCAGGTGGAATCCGGCGGGCAGAACGCCGACGATGCTGTAAGCCTCGCCATCCAGCTTCACGGTGGTTCCGAGCACGGTCGGCGACGCATCGAAGCGGCTGCGCCAGTAGGCGTCGCTCAGCACGGCGGCGCGGCTCGGGGCGCGCTCTTCCTCCGGACGGAAGACGCGGCCGAGCGCAGGCGCGATGCCGAGAGTCTCAAAGAGATTGGCGGAGGCGGCTTTGGAGTGAATGCGCTCGCCGAAGCGCGCGGCGGAAAGGTTGTGCGATTCGCTGTAGCTCATGGCGGCGAGCGCGGTAAAGCTGCGAGCGCGGGCGCGCCAGTCGCGGAAATCGGCTCGGGAGACGGCATTGCCTTCGGATACTGCCTTGAGGTTACGGCTGGTCAGCAGGGCGAGGCGTTCGGAATCGGCGAACGGCAATGCGCGCCAGAGCACCGATTCGGTAACGCTGAACAGCACCGTAGCAGCCGCGACGCCGAGGGCAAGCGCCGCCAGCGCGAGGGCGAAGTAGCCGGGAGTCTTGGCGAGCGCGCGAAATCCTTGCGGCATAGGATATTGAAATTGCACGCCCTTGGCCAACCCGTGGGACCGGCCTCCAGGCGGCTCGGCGCGTCGGAAACGCGCTCGTCGCGAGCCGACCGGGTGGGAGGCCGATCCCACTCTACAGGTTCGAAGGTGGGACACGGTGTCCGCGTTTGAACACCTCGTCCGCGCTACAATACAAGCGCTTGCAATGGCTGCCCGGCTTCAATTGAATCAACCGCGGCCTCCCGACTTTGTCGACCTTGTCGACCTGCGCAGCCTGACTGCGCGGGACCTGGAACCTTTGCTCGAAGAGGAAGTGTCCGCGTGGCGCGAAGAGCTGGAGTGGCAGTTCGATCTGTCGGCCAGCCTGGTGCGGCGCTTTGTGGATCTCAGGGCACTCACCGGCAGCGCCCTGATTGAGCATGGCAAGCCTACCGGGTACATGTACTACGTGCTGGAGGACAATAAGGCGCTGATTGGCGATCTCTACCTGCAGCGCGAATTCCGCACGGTGGAGCGCGAGAATATGCTGCTGCATGCGGCGGTCCAGGCGATTGCGCCCAACCGGCAGATCAACCGGATCGAATCGCAGCTTCTCATGCTGCAATACGATCCGGCCAGGCGCTTGCCGCTGGCGGCGTGCGGGCACGCCTACGAGCGCCTTTTCATGCGCGTGGACTTACGCGAGGCGGATCTGGGGGCGGGCAAGTTACGGCGTCCGGCTTACATCGAGAATTGGACGGACCGGTACCACGATGAGGCGGCCCAGTTGATCGCCGCGGCGTATGCCGGGCATATCGACAGCCGCATCAACGATCAGTACCGCAATGCCATGGGGGCGCGGCGATTCCTCTTCAACATCGTGCAGTTTCCAGGATGCGGGGCCTTTTTCCGGCCGGCGTCGTACGCGGCATTCGAAGCGGACACGGGAAAGCTGTTCGGTATTTCGCTCGCCAGCCTGGTGGCGCCGGAGAGCGGCCACATTACGCAGATTTGCGTTTCCAACGGAGCGCGCGGCACCGGGCTGGGACACGAACTGCTGCGCCGTTCGCTGGCGACGTTTAAAGAAGCGGGCTGCAAATCCGCGAGCCTGACTGTGACGGCGGCGAATGCGGATGCGGTGGCGCTGTACGAGCGGGTGGGCTTCCGCACTGCACGGCAGTTTTCGGCTTATGCGTGGGAGGGGTTTTAACCCGAGGTATCTCGTCGGTAACCGACGATTTTGTCACTCTTCGCAGGCGGCGTATAATAACTTCGGTTATGTGCACCTTTGACTTCTAAAACATGCTCAATCACCCGAACTTCAGCGCTGGGGCGCGGGGCAAGGCTGGAGTTTTAGGAATTGAGAGACAGGGAATTCCGTGATGATATCTCTTCGGCGGATTGCAGGCGCAGTGGCCCTGCTGCCATTGGCGTTTCTAATAACAGTGCCGCTTCTGATACAAGCACCGCTTCTGGCGCAGGATCGGCCAATCGCACTCAAGGTAAGCACGGCATACGACGGAAAGGGCAAGATCATCCGCAATACCACCATCGTCGTCGAGGGGTCCAAGATCCTGCGGATCGGCGGCGCCGTGCCCGCGGACGCGGCCGTGTATGACCTGACAGCCCTGACTGTCACTCCCGGTTGGATCGACACGCATTCCCACATCGGTTATCACTTCGGCGACGATGGGCGTAATGGGGGCCGCGGGGAGCCGCCTGTTCATGCGATGCTGCGCGGCGTCGATAACGCCATCGTTACGCTCAACGCGGGTTTCACCACCATTCAGAGTCCGGGCCAGGCGGCGGACAAGGAATTGCGCGATGCGATCGCGCGCGGCATCATCCCCGGTCCGCGGATCCTCACATCGTTGCAGCCGCTGATGGAGAACAGCGGGCCGCCGGAGAAACTCCGCGAGCTGGTTCGCCAGAGAAAGCAGGAGGGAGCCGACTTCATCAAAATTTTTGCCTCGAAGAGTATCCGCGAAGGGGGCGCTCAGACGATGACGGACGAGCAGCTTCAGGCGGCATGCGGTGAGGCGAAGGCGCAGGGAATGCGCACCATAGTGCATGCGCATTCGGCGGAATCCGCCAAAGCGGCCACGTTGGCCGGTTGTACTTCGATCGAACACGGAGCCTACGTCACCGACGAGGTATTCAATCTAATGGCCGAACGTGGAACCTACTATGATCCGAACATCGGGTTGGTGCTGCAGAACTATCTTGAGAACAAGCCAAAATTCCTTGGGAGCGGCAATTATAACGAGGAGGGTTTTGCGTTCATGGAAAAGGGCCTCGCGATCACACTCGCTACCTTCAAGAAGGCGCTGACCCATAAGAACCTGAAGATAATCTACGGTACCGATGCGGTGGCCGGCGCGCATGGCCGAAATTACGAAGAGTTCATTGTTCGGGTACGCGACGGGGGGCAGGACCCAATGGCCGCGTTGGAATCCGCCACCTCCCTTTCGGCCGAATCGCTTAGGTTGCAGGACCAGATTGGCTCGATCGCCGCAGGCATGGAGGCGGACATCATCGCGTTCGACGGAAATCCGCTGCAGGACGTAAATGCGGCCCGGCGGGCGGTGTTTGTCATGAAGGGCGGCAAGGTTTTCGAGAATCGCCGCCTGGGTCACTGAGGTCCTGGTGGGACCGGTCTCCGGGCCGGCCGACGCGCCGGAGGCGCGCTCCGCGGTTATGAATCTAAAATACCCAATTCTAGCGGCGCTGCTGGTTGCCTGCGCGTCCGCGCAGGAGCAGCCTATTCTGCTCAAAGTGAGCACGCTGCTCGACGGCAAAGGAGGCGTGCAACACAATACTACTATTGCCCTCGAGGGCGGCAAGATCCTGAGAATCGACCCATCCACTCGTGGCGTGACATTCGATTTGACTGGTCTGACCGTGATGCCCGGGCTGATCGATACGCACGTCCATATCGGCTCGCACTTCGGCCCGGACGGCAAGCTCGCGACAAGAGAGGATTCGCAAGCCTCGGCGATGGGCTACGCGATGGAAAACGTATATTCCGATTTGATGGCCGGAATCACGACCGTGCAAAGCGTCGGCAGCCCGATTGATCGCGACGTGCGCGACGCGATCAACCGAGGAGTGCTCCCCGGTCCCCGGGTGCTGACTTCACTACGCCAGATTACCGATACCAGGCTGACTCCCGAGCAGATTCGCGATACGATCCGGCAACTGAAAACCGACGGCGCCGATTTGATCAAAATCTTCGCGTCGAAAAACTTCCGCGACGGCGGCGCGCAGACACTCAGCGACGAGCAGATCATGGCCGCCTGCGGCGAAGCCAAAGCGCAGGGTCTACGGACACTGGTCCATGTGTATAGTTCGCACGCTATTATGACCGTTTCCCAGGCCGGCTGCACATCGGTCGAACACGGGACGCTGATCAGCGATGAGGCGCTTCAGTTTCTAGCCGCGCACGGAACCTATTTCGATCCGAACATCGGAGTGGTCGCCCAAAACTATGTCCTCAACAAAGCGAAGTTCATCGGCGTCAGCGGCTTTACGGAGGAGAGTCTCAAGGGAACGGAAACCCGGCTGATTCCGGCCAGTCTCGAGATGTTTAAGCGGGCGCTGGCGACCAAGGGCCTGAAGATCGTGTTTGGAACCGACGCCGTCGCCGGCGCGCATGGACGTAACGTGGAAGAACTGATCTACCGGGTGGAAAAGGGTGGCCAGACGCCACAGGCGGCCATCGTCTCCGGCACGTCGTTATCGGCTGAGTCGATGAGCATGGGAGACAAGATTGGGTCGCTCGCGCCCGGAATGGAAGCCGATATCATTGCGGTTGCCGGCGATCCATTGGCAGACATCACAGCGCTCCGCAGGGTCGTCTTTGTGATGAGAGCAGGCAAGGTTTACAAGGCGCCTTCCGCTGCCGATGGCAGGCAGGCGAAGAAATAACCGCTGCGAATCCTGGCGCTGTCGCATGGACGTGCGGCCGGAGTATGATCGGTCTGAAGAGAATCCTATGAGACGCCGGCGCGAGCGTGAATTGTTTTCGGAGATGGCCATCCCGACTCGCAGACGCATCTTACTTATTGCCCTCGCTGCTAGCGTTCGGAACCGCATGCGTTTTGCCGCTCGTCCGCGCCCAATTGAGCGCCGTCGTGCCGCTCTGCGCGCTTACAAGTGGCGATCCATGGTCGCCGCTTCGGCTGGCGGCGTCTGGAAAACCGTCAACGCGGGAACTGAGGGTCCGCATGAGCTGGCAATGTGACGCTCGAAGTCATGCGCCCGATGGGCAGCCGGGGCGCGCAAGGCTGCACGGCATGGACATGTGCGGCACATGTTTATAAGCTAAAAACATGTCGAAGGTGATTCAGGTACGGGGCGTTCCAGAGCAGGTCCACAGCATTTTGAAGGCTCGTGCCGCTCGCGAAGGCACGAGTCTCTCCGATTTCATTAAGAAGGAATTGGAGCGCACGGCAGAGCGCCCGACCATGCGGGAATGGTTGGAGCTTACCGAGCGGGCAAAGCGGATCGCGACAAAGCGGAGCGCTGCGCAAGTGGTGCGTGAATTGCGGGATACGCGATGATTGTTCTGGATGTGTCCATAGTGGTGGAACTTCTCAGCAATGACGTATTGGCCGATTCTCTCAGAAGCGATCTGGTCGAGAGCGGCGATTCCTTCATTGTTCCGCATTTGCTTGACGTGGAAGCAGTGAGCGCTCTTCGAAACATGGTTGCCGGCAGGCGTTTCGACGCGCGTCGCAGCGAGGAATTTCTCGCTGGGCTCGCGGCTCTCCCGGCCGAGCGTTACTCGCACATACCTTTGCTGGGCCGGATGTGGGAACTGCGTCACAACTTTACTTCCTGCGACGCAGCTTACATCGCTTTGGCTGAAGCAACCGATTCCGTCCTTTACACCTGCGATGAGAAGTTGTGCAAAGGGCACCGCGCGCAGGTCGCCCTGTTCACCCAGTGATTGCCGGCGTCCGATTCGAGGTTTCGATGAATCGCCAATCACGGCGATACAGAACGGCTTCCAGCTGTACTTGATATTCTTTGTTTCATTGGCCGCCCGGAAGCGAGCCAGCCAGTCGGCGTCTGGCCCGAAGCCAAATCCGTCCCACAACCCTTGGCGACCGGGAGCGAGCTAGGGCGCAATTCCGCTTGTTAACACGCGGCCTCTGATCGGAGCCCATCACGGCGCAAGACGGACCGCCGGCTCAAGCTCAAGGCTGCGAGGCCGTTCCGCTCGCGGGAACCAGAACGCCTTCGCGAATATAGTAATCCGCGCCGCGCCAGCGGATGCTGCGGCGCAGAAAGCTGGCTACCCAGATGGCGAATGCCAGCGCGTCCCAAACGGCGATGAGCGGCATGTGCTTCCACTGCGCGGGCCGCTTCAAACCATGCGCGCCGATAAGCCAGGTGATGGCGCAGCGCAGCGCAAAGTACGTTCCCAAATAACCGCATGCAACGGCGGCCGTGGGATGGACGGCCAAGGCCGCCAGCGACCATGGCAAGCCTTGCGTCAGCAGCAGACCCAGGTGGCCCCATGGGCGCATGTGACGCATTACTACGATCCACCGCAGACGCTTGTGAACCAGGTCACGCATGGATTGGAAATCGGCAACGGTGTCGACCACATAGGGCAATAACCGGACTTCCAGGCCCTGCTCGGCGATCAGCCGTCCGACCAGCAGATCGTCGGCCGGACGGTTTTCAATGGCCGCGTAACCGCCGAAACCCGCCAGATGCCCGCGCGTGGTGGCGATGGTCGGTCCCAGCGCGAACTTCACGCCGTCTAATTGCCAGGCCACCAGCACGCCGGCGTAAAAATCGGAGAGCATGCCCACGGTCTGCAGGCCGTCGGTGAAGGTCTTTTCGCCTATCGACGCGTAGAAACAGGTGGTTGCGCCCACGCTGAAATCCTGGAGCGGCTCGACGACAGAGCGAAGGTAATCGGGCCGCGCGCGCACATCGCTGTCGTTGATCACTACGTACTCATTCCGCGCCTCTTCTACAAGGCGCGCCAGCTTTGCCACTTTATCATTGGGCGCGGTGCGGCCGGAGCCGAAAAAGACCTGGATGCGCCGCTGGGGGAATTCCCGCTGCAGCCGCTCGATCACGGGCAGAATGGGGTCCTCGCGGTCGCTGACGCAGAACAGGATTTCGTACTCAGGGTAATCCTGGCGGCAAAAGCTGGAGAAATTCTCGTACGCGTCCGGGTCGATGCCGCGGATCGGCTTAAGTATGCTGACCGGCGGAGTAAATGCGCCCTGCACGGTTTCGCGCGGTTGGCGGAAGTAGCGCCACGAACTATACAAAGCGATCAAGTAATAGATGAACGGGATTACCGCAACCGCAAGAACGACCGCCGCAGGCGAGAACATGTCCGATCATAAGACGCGGACGATGGTACGAATAGTTACAACGATTTTGGTAACATCCTTATGCTAGAGTGGGCTTTGCATCACTCTTTTTACGCGCGGCTCGCGCCAGGGGGCACGGAAGTTGTGCGGCATTGCCGGCTTCACGCATCTTAGATCCCTGGCGGGATCACACGAAACTGCGGGCCGTAGCGCATCGGGCCGAATCCAGGAAGCCGTCCGCACGCTGATTCATCGCGGACCCGACCAGCAAGGCGTCTTCGAGTCGCAGGCCGCCTCTTTGGCCGCCGCGCGGCTCAAAATCATCGACCTCGGCGGAGGCGATCAGCCCATCGTGTCCGAGGATCGCGACGTCATCATCGCGTTCAACGGCGAAATCTACAACCATGCGGAATTGCGGGTGGAACTGGAGCGGCGCGGACACCGCTTCGGCTCGCGCACGGAAGTTTTTCTCCCCGCCGAATGCACCGTCCTGGTCAGGATCGGCGATCGCGTGCAGGGGGCCTCGACGCCCATCGCGCATTGGCCCGAAACCTAGCCGCGCTCGTCGTCGCACCGGGGAACGAACGGAATGACGGAATCACCCCAATTAACGGAAGAGAAGAGCAGGGTCGTTTTTATATCTCTCCAGAATTTCGTTAATTTCGAAAGTTCGGTCATTCCGTTTATCAGTCGCGTCGATTGAAGTGGGCACGCTCCTCAATTTTGCTCTAAATTATCGCGTTGTCCCAACCATGAGCCCGCCTCCCGATCGCA
>JBEKNN010000106.1:0-28463 GCA_049522755.1 Bryobacteraceae bacterium
GCTTCCTCATAACTGCCCGCTTGCCGGTACACCACCGCCGCATAGTGCGCCAGCACATCCTCCGCGGTCAACTCGCCTCTGCGGAATTGCCCGAAGAAGGCATCTTCCGCCGCGGGCTGACCGCTTTCCAGCGGATGATACGAACCGTGGATCACGATGTTGCGGACGCACTGCTCCAGCTCACGATAGTTTCCCGGCCATGCGTAATCCGCCGGCAGGTTCGTGCGCACCCAGTCCCGCACCTCGGGCATCACGCGTTCGGCTTCGTCGCCCACTGAGCGCCGCACCATGTAGACCAGCAAATCGTCGATCAATTCGGGCGAATCCACAACTTGATCGTGCAGCGACGGCGTATGAATCTGGTCGGCGCACAGACGGTAGTAAAGGTCCTCGCGAAAACGGCCGGCGCGGATTTCCACCGGCAGATCGCGATTCGTGGCGGCGATCAGTTTGCCCGAAAACTCCCGCGGCGCCGTATCGCCCACGGCCGAGAAGCGGCGCGTCTCCATCACCCGCAGCAGCTTGACCTGGATCGAAAGATCCATCTCGCCCAGCTCGTCCAGGAATACGGTTCCCGTAGGCGGGCACGCTTCCAGCCATCCTTTGCGGTCTTCAATCGCGCCGGTGAACGCGCCGCGCCGGTGGCCGAACAACTCGGATTCGATCAGCGTGGGCGAGAGCGCGGCCAGATTGACAGGAAAGAAAAACTCCTTCGCGGGGTCGGCGAATTCCATGCGCTTGGGGTCGAACGGAACGTACCGCGAGCCTGCGATGGCGTGCGCCACCAGCTCTTTGCCGGTGCCGGATGGCCCCGTGATCAGCGTCGGAAAATCGCGCATGCGGGCATACATGGTCCGGCGGTAGCGCCGCATGTCGTGCGTGAACACGGATTGCCACACGGCCGCGCGCAGCCGGGCCGCGGGCATCGAATTGCCAATAATGCTGTAGAAGATGTGCCGGAATGCGCGCACCAGTTGGCGGAAACATGCGAACACGTGATGTGGATCGAGCGCCGTCTCAATGTGTACGCCGGGTATCTCGAGGTAATGCCGCCAATCGGCCGCGAAATCGCGGTAGAAACTCCAATTGCCGTGCCCATTGCCGCCGGCCCCCTCCAGTTGCACGTTGTAGCGGTAGTAGATCAGTTGATGGACGCACTCCTCATAGATGGCGAGGTCCCCGGAGTTGGCGGCGGCCGCTGCGTCGAGGCGCTTGCGTACGCTCTCGATCATCGGATCGAGCCGCGCCTGTATGCGGACGACATTGGCGTGCGTGCCGCCGTGGTCTGTAACGGGCGCGCTCCATACAGCTTCCCCCGGCACGAATTGCTTGCCCAGAGCGATGCGTTCGAGTTCGATCCGCTCCTTGAGGAACGGATTGGAATAGCCCAGCCGCGCGACCGCGGTCATAAAGCGGCGTTCGGCATCCGAGAAGAGGCCCATGCAGTCAATGTACATGTAGGACAGGCTTCCCGGCCTGTCCAGCCGGCTGAAAGCCGGCGCTCGTATCCGGGAAGAGTTGAGAATATTGTCTGGCAAGCGCACTGTCTTGTTATGATTTTGTTTTTCCTCACCGGTGAGCGATAATGAATCTCATGAACGCGAATGCCCAACTGATCGGCTTCATGCTGGCGATTGGCGTGCCATGCCTGACGTCGCTCCTCGGCGTCCTGATTTCAAACAGCCGGATCGGGGATACGAACAACCGGATGGCCGACTTACGGGCGCATATGGATTCGCGTTTCGATGCGCATGGTCGCTTGTTAACAGAAAACTGCGGCGCGTCGAGGAAATAATGGATGCGCGGCTCATCCGAATCGAAGACCACCTTCACCTCAGATAATTAGTCTGCTTCACATTGGGCGATCATTGCGCCCGCGCGGTCGCGCTCGCGCCGTGCTACTCTCGCCCGAACCGAAAGACCCCTCAAGCTCGGCTAAACGGTGTTCGATGCCGGACACTACGTTGCGAATTGGGACAGCGCCGGATTGTGAGGCGCTTTACAAGCCTCTCTAACCTTCACAACTGACGGGAGTTAGATCGGCCCTCCGATTGCATCTTATCAGCGTCTCTTAACAGCCGAGGATTTTGATGAGAATTCCACTATCCATTGCCTTATTCGCTACCGCTCCCGCCGTTTTCGCGCAATCGTTCGTTCCATCCGAGGTCTCCATTTCGACGCCGCCGCCTTCGCCGGTCATCGGCCGGCTGCTCCGTCCCTTTCATTTGGAAAAGCGGGCGGTCGCTCCGGCGCGGCTCACCAATTCGTCGCGCCTGGATTCGCTGATCAGCGGCGGCAATCTCTACCTCACCGTGCAGGACACCATCGCGCTGGCGCTCGAAAATAATCTCGATATCGCCGTGCAGCGTTACGGCCCGTTCCTGGCGCAAGAGAACTTACGCCGCGCCCAAAGCGGAAATATTATACGGCAAGACGTAAACATCCCCATCGCCGCCGGCCCTGTGAGCGTCAGCCCCATCGGAGTCAGCGGGAACGCCAGCGGCTTCGCGGCCGGTTCCGGCATTGCAACTACTTCGTTCCTGGTGGGGTCGGGTCCCAATCCGCCCTCTCTCGACCCGAGCTTCGGCGCCAATGTGCAGTTCGGGCACAACACCACCCCGCAGACCAACCTCACCGTGAACCAAACTACGGCTCTGGTTCAAACTTATCAGTCCTATTCCGTTTCTTACTCGCAGCAGTTCCTCACGGGAACCTCCATCGCGGCCAGTTTCTCCGGCTCCCGCGTGCTGCTCAATAGTCCTACGGAGACTCTCAATCCTGCGCTCAACGCCACCGTCGATTTCAACGTCAGCCAATCCCTGCTGCAGGGTTTCAGCCGGGCCGTCAACAACCGCCAGATTCGCGTGGCTAAGAATAATATCAAGGTCACCAGCTTGGCTGTGAGGTTACAGTTGGTGACCACCATTTCCGCCGTACTCAACCTGTATTGGGACCTGGTAAGTTTCAACGACGACGTACGCATCAAGACCCAAGCGCTCGAAACCGCGCAGAGATTATATGACGACAACCGCAGGCGCGTGGAAGCCGGGTCGCTGCCCGCGGTGGAGGTGACTCGCGCCGCCGCCCAGGTATCGGCTAACCAGGAAGCTTTGCTGATTTCCCGAACCAATCTGGCGCAGCAGGAAACGGTGTTGAAGAATGCGCTTAGCCGCACCGGCGTCGAAGACCCGCGTCTCGATGCTGTGCATGTGGTTCCGCTCGACTCGATTCAGATTCCCAAGACCGAAGAAATTCAGCCCATTCAAGATCTGATTCAGGTGGCCGTTGCCAACCGCCCCGAGCTGGAACAGGCCAGGATCAATTTGCAGAACAGTAAGATTAACCTGCAAGGCACCAAGAACGAATTGCTGCCGAGTCTGAGCGCCTTCGCCGACACTAACAACAGCGCCCTCGCCGGCGTGGTCAATCCCACCTACAACAATTGCTGCGGGCCGCCCGACACTTACTTCGTCGGCGGCACGGGCACGATTCTCGCGGAGTTATTGCGCAGGAATTTTCCGAACTATTCGGCCGGGTTTTCCTTCAATATCCCCTTACGCAATCGCGCGGCCCAGGCGGACTATGCTATGGACCAGCTCAAGTTGCGAACCGAAGAACTGCAACTGCAACGCTCCCTCAATCAGATTCGCGTGGAAGTCAAGAACGCGGTGATCGGGCTGCAACAAGCGCGGGTGCGCTATGACACGGCCGTCAACACGCGCCTACTGGCGGAGCAGAGTTTGCAATCCGAACAAACGCGGTTTCAGTTCGGTGCGACTGGTTCGGACGTGACCACCGTCATTCAAGCGCAGCAGGATCTCGCGAACGACCAAAGTCTCGAGGTCCAGGCGATGGCTTCCTACGTCCACGCTCGAATCGATTACGACCAGGCGATTGGGCGAACGCTCGATGTGAACCAGGTCAAGATGGAGGAAGCCATGTCGGGACATGTCGAGCGATCGTCTTTCCTGCCCGCCTCTCTTCCAGGAGGCAAGCAATGATTAGGTCTTACCTCTCGCTACCACCGCTAGTCTGCACACAACAAAGACGTGGCGCACGCACTCATGCGTGCAGCGTTCACACTCGTGGGAACGCGTTTCTCTTCCGCCTTTCAGTCTATGTCTGTATAGCGGCCATGCTGGCTCAACCGGCAGGCGCGCAGCTGCCTCTTGCCGAAAAGCCCAATGGATCTATCCTGTGGCGTTCCTACAAAAGCACCACCGTAGCTCCTGCTCTCCTAAACAATTCCAATCGGATCTATTCGTTGATTCGGGCTGGCACTTTATACTTGACGGTGCAGGACGCGCTCGCGCTCGCCATTGAAAACAACCTCAATCTCGAAGTGGCGCGGTACGCGCTGCCCAGCGCCGAATGGTCGCTGGAGCGCGAGCAGGCAGGCGGCCCGATTCGCGGCGTCACTGGAAACGCTCCGTCGGTGAGCATCACCGATTCGGGCATCGGTTATCTGGGCGCGCTTCAGGCCGGCGGCGTGAGCGGCGGTGGAGGAGGCGGCGGTGGTTCGGTAGGCGGAGGCGGAGGCGCCATCATACAGCAGATTGGCCCCGTAGTGGTGAATTTCGATCCCTCATTCACCGGGACAACTACCTTCGCCCACAGCACTACTCCGCTTGCGAATCCCAGCGCCGGTGTAAACCCCCTGGTGGATGTGACATCGGTTTCCGCCGAGCAAGTCCAGCAAGGCCTTGAGACTGGAGGGTCTGTAACTGTCCGCAACTACTATTATTCGGATAAGGAAAACGCTCCGGGCGACACTTTGAATCCAGCCTTAGGCCCATACGTGAGAGTTGTCGCCCAACAGCCGCTTCTTCAGAACGCTGGCATTGCGCTCAACAGCCGCCGCATTCGAGTCGCTCGCAACAGCATCATCGCGGCGCGCGAGACTTTCCGTGCGCAATTGCTGACGCTGGTTTCGAGCGTGCTCAACCTCTATTGGAGTCTGGTGAGCGCCAACGAAGAGTTGCGGATGAGACGGCACGCGCTTGACGTCACACAGAAGTTTCTCGACGACACCAGGACCGAGATCAACATCGGGGGCCTCCCCCGGGTTGAGCTTCCCCGCGCCGAAGCCGAGGTGGCGAACCGCCGCCAGGATCTTGTAATAGCCGAAACCAGCGTGCGCCAACAGGAGGCGTCGCTGAAAGATCAACTGCTTCGGCGGGAAGATCCGGCGATTGACGCCGCGCCCATCGTCTGTCTCGATGCCATCGACGTTCCGGCCGAAGATAACCTGCCGCCGCTGAAAGAACTGGTGGCCACAGCCATGGCGAAACGCCCGGATGTTACGGTCGCGAAGATCACCGACCAGAATGCCGCCATCAGCGCGATTGGAACCGCCAACGGTCTGTTGCCGGTATTAATCGCCTATACGGTCGCGGTTGATCGCGGAGCCGCGGGCACTGCTCAAGTCGGGGCGAATCCAACCTTCGTTGGCGGCTACGGTACGGCGCTCAGCCAGGTTTTTCGGCGTGATTTTCCCACCGAGTACGCCGGCTTGTACCTGAGTGGCTTTCCCATTCACAACCGCCAGGCGCAAGCCGATTATGGGATTGAGCAGCTGCAGTTACAGGCATCGCAGCTCACCGGCCAACGCGATAACAACAACATCGCCGTGAATGTATCCAACCAATTGATCGCGCTGCAACAGGCGCGCGCGCGATACTCCACGGCCGTGAACACCCGCAAGCTGCAGGAACAGGTGATCGAGGACGACCGGAAGAAGTTTACGTTTGGGACTGCGACTTTCACCACGCTGATTATCGACCAGCGCACGCTGGTAGCCGCCCAAATCTCGGAAGTCGGCGCCCTTTCGGCGTTTGCGCGGGCGCGGGTCTCGCTCGATCAAGTAATCGGCGAGACTCTCGAGAAGAACAACATCTCGCTCGAAGAAGGCATGCAAGGAAGAGTCGCCCGGCCGTCGGCTGTTCCCCCGGCTCCGGCGCCTGCGACTAAGTAGCGATTTGACGCAACAATCCTTCGACTTGGTGTCTTACAAATTGGTGTTTTACAAACGAAAGCCTGCGCTGCCGCCGGTATACTATAGCACCGGTTGGCCCTATCGGGTCAAAGCCCGCCGCCCTCGTTCCCCTATAATGGAATCAGGCGCGGGAGGCGGCCTGTGTCGCCTGTAATCATCCCTCCCCGCAAGGAGCCGGGATGTTGACAGCGCGATCGCAATCCGCCACTACCATCCTTGCAGTCGACGACGACCGCGGCATTCTCAACTTGCTGGAATCCGTACTGCAGAGCGCCGGCTACAGTGTCCTGTTGGCCGAAGGCGGCCGGAGCGCCATCCGGATGTTCGAGAACTGCGCCTCCCGAGTGCACCTCCTCCTGACCGATGTGATTATGCCCGATCTCACCGGCCCCGTGGTAGCCGAACGTTTGTTGGAGCGCCAGCCGGACTTGCGCGTATTGTTCATGTCCGGTTTCCACGACGCCGAACTGGTTCAGCGCTTCGTTACCCACAAGGGATTCAACCTTCTTCCCAAGCCCTTCACCGTGGAAAGCCTGCTGCGCAGCGTGCAGGATGTCTTGAGCCTCAAAGCCGGCGGCTGAGCGAAGCGCCCCCTCAGAACAAGTAGCTGATTCCGATGCTCGGCGTGAACTGCTCAAACAATCCGCGGTCTGTGCCGCCCTGCGCCTGCACAAAAATGCTCTTCGGAAAGGGCGTGATATAGTCGCGGAAATCGGCGCGGAGCAGCACGTGGTCTTTCCACCGGTACTTTAAGCCGACGCCGACAGTGGTCAAAAACCGCCACTGGCTTTCGCTGGTGAGCGTAACGATATTCGGCAACGGCTGCAACTCCGGCGCGGGGCCGTTCACCCGATAGTACTTCGCGCCGGCGCCGACTTCGAAAAACGGCTGAAGCTTCGCCTCGCGCGGCCTGGCGTGAAACAGCAGTGAGTAATCGAACGCGTGCGATTGGCCGTTGACGTTGCCGCGCACAGACCCGCTCGAAACGAACGGGTCGCCATCCTGATACAGGTAACGGACCTCGCCGGAGATATACTCATACATGTTCTGGCCCACCACCGCTCCGGCCGCGAAGCGATTGCGGATTCCCGCGGTAGCATCGCCGTTGGGCGTAAACACCGTCGCATCGCGGTAGAAACCGTATCCGAAGATGCCGCCGAATTCGTATTCCTGCGCCCAGGCCGCAGGCAGAAGCAAAACGAAAAGCGCAAGTTTCATCGGTCTATCCTCCTTGTCTCGAAATCAACTTCCCATTTCGACGCGAAGGCGGCGCGGCAAAACGAAGCGCGTTCCCATGAGTGGGGAACGCTGCACGCAGAAGTGCGTGCGCCACGGCTAGCCGGCAAAGATTGCTAGCCGGCAAAGATCGGCTAGCCAGCAAAGATCTTCGATATCAACTCCTGCGCCTCCTGCTGAATCCTCCGCAAATGCTCCTCACCCAGGAAGCTCTCTGCGTAAATCTTGTAGACGTGCTCGGTTCCGGAAGGGCGCGCCGCGAACCAGCCGTTCCTGGTTGTTACCTTCAGGCCGCCGATTGGCGCTCCGTTGCCAGGCGCTGCGGTCAGCATGGCCTCGATAGGCTCGCCCGCCAGCTCATGAGCCTTTACCTGCTGCGGCGAAAGCTTCAGCAGGATAGCCTTCTGCTCGGGCGTAGCCGGCGCGTCGATGCGTTCGTAGACCGGCGCGCCGAACCGCTCCGTCAGGCCGCGATAATGTTCTCCCGGGTCTTTCCCCGTTCGCGCCGTGATCTCCGCGGCCAGCAGCCCCATAATGATGCCGTCTTTGTCCGTGCTCCAGGCGCCTCCCGCCCGCCGCAGGAACGAAGCGCCCGCGCTCTCTTCGCCGCCGAACCCCAGCGACCCGTCGAGCAATCCATCCACAAACCACTTGAATCCGACCGGCACTTCCACCAGCTTCCGCCCCAGATCTGCAGCCACCCGATCGATCATGCTGCTCGATACCAGTGTCTTGCCGACGCCGGCGCCCGGCGCCCAGCCGGGGCGGTTGCGGAACAGATAAGAAATCGCCACCGCCAGGTAGTGGTTCGGATTGAGCAGTCCCGCACTGCGCGTCACAATGCCATGCCGGTCGTGATCGGTATCGCACGCGAACGCCAGGTCGAATTGATCCTTGAGCGCGATCAGCCCCGCCATGGCGTAGGGCGACGAACAATCCATACGAATCTTGCCATCCCAATCGACGCGCATGAAGCGGAAGGTAGGGTCGGCGTAGGCGTGCTGAATGGTCAGCGGCACGCCATACCGCTCGGAAATGCGGCCCCAATACGCCAGGCCCGCGCCGCCCAGCGCGTCGGCGCAGAGGTTGAGACGCGCGCCGCGGATGGCGTCCATGTCCACCACCGATTCCAGATCGTTGACGAACTCGGAAATGTAATCGTGACGATGCGTGGTGGCCGCTGCCAGCGCTCGTGCATATCCCTCGCGGCGCACGCCCTGCAGACTGGCGGCAAGAATCGCATTAGCGCGGTCCTGAATCCACGTAGTGGCAGTGGTATCCGCCGGCCCGCCATTGGGCGGGTTATATTTGAAACCCCCATCGACAGGCGGATTGTGGGAAGGCGTAATCACGATTCCATCGGCCTGCGGGGCACCCTGGCGGTTATGGCAGAGGATGGCGTGCGAGAGCGCCGGCGTCGGCGTGTAGCCCAGGTCCAGGTCGACCATCGTCTCAACGCCATTCCCCGCCAGCACTTCGAGGGCGCTGGCAAAGGCCGGTTCGGAAAGCGCGTGCGTATCCTTGGCCAGGAACAACGGCCCGGTGACGCCCTGCGCGCGGCGGTATTCGCAGATAGCTTGCGTGATCGCCAGAATGTGGTCTTCGTTGAAAGCGTCATCGAGCGAAGAGCCGCGATGGCCGGACGTGCCAAAGCTCACGCGCTGCGCCGCGACCGTAACGTCCGGATGCAAGGCGTAATAAGCCGTGATGAGCCGGGGAATATCGGCCAGCATCGCCTGATCCGGCGCCTGACCGGCATGTGCGTCAATTGCCATCTTTGTGGGGCAGCCAATCCTGGCTGCAGCCGGCTTTCAGCCGGCTCTCTTCACCCGCGCGCAAATCGCCTCCCCACGCAAGAGACGTTCCCGCGAGGCGCCGCATGCGCCTCGACGCCCAAGCGAACGCGTATCTTAACCTTGATCGTTGACTCATCGAGACGCCTTGCCCGGGACCGGATACTCTACCTCAAATACACGCAATGCGTCGCTACTGCAATTGCACAATCTGCACGCTGGCCGGATCGAGCTGGTAGCCCTCGTCGCTCGCTATCGCCACCGCCTTGCTCCGTATGGCGTCGTCGCCGGATTCGACGGTTTTCTCGTCGATGGGCCGCTTGATAACCTCCGCGCCCACTTCGATATGCACTTCCCACCGCTTCTTAGCGGAATCCCATTCCACTTTTGCGCTATTGGCCTTGACCATAACTTTCCGCTCCTTGTTTGTTCAATTATGCCTTTTTGTAAGCTCTTTGAACCACGCTTTCCACTGTGCCGCACGATGCCCGCGGAAAACTGGGCTTTCCAATACACATGCTCATTCCACCTTCAGTCCCGCCGCCGCCCAGGCATCGAAGCCGCCGATCACATTGACCACGCTTTCAAACCCCGCCGCTTCCAGTAAACTACATGCGATCGCGCTACGGTATCCCCCCTTGCAGTGCACCGCGACCGGCTGTTGGCGATCCAGTTGATCCATGGTTTTCCCCAACCCGTCCAGCGGATGCAGCGAGGCTCCCGGAATGTGCCCGCTTTTCCATTCCGGCGGCCGCCGCACATCTAGAATCGCAAAGCGATCCATCTGCGGCCCCAGATCCTGTACCGTGATCTGTTGCGTGATCGTGAGCGGCAGTCCAGCCTCGGCCCATCCGGCGATGCCGCCCGCCACCGCGCCAGCTACGCGCTCGATACCGACCCGCGCCAGCCGCATACGCGCCTCATTGGCGGTCTTATCGTCGTCGGCCACCAGAATCAAATCGCGATCGAGGCCCAGCACCGCGCCGGCCCACGCGGCGAATTGGCCGCTCAGCCCGATGTCGATCGCTTTCGGAATGTGCCCGGAACAGAACGGCGTAGCCGCGCGCGTATCCAGAATCGTCGCGCCCGCGCCCTGGCGCCGCAGCGCTTCTTGAGGCGCGATCTGCTCGAGCGGCGGCAGGTTCTCGAGCGGCGCCGCGCCGCGCCGGTTGTAATCCACGTCGCGCTGAAAATATTCGGGGCGCGGGGGAAGGTCTTCCGTCATGAGCGCCACGAACGCTTCGCGCTCCATGGGTTGCAGCGCGTAGTTGGTGCGCCGTTCGCGGCCGATGGTGGAATTCCGATCGGCGCTGATGTTGCGGCCGCACATCGATCCGGCGCCGTGAGCCGGGTAAACCAGCACATCGTCGGGCAGCTTCAGGATTTTCTCGCGCAAGCTGTCATACAGCAGCCGCGCCAGTTCCTGCGGCGTATGGTGCTCGGCCAGATCGGGGCGGCCCACATCGCCGATGAACAGCGTGTCGCCTGTGAGCACGGCGGCCGGCGCGCCGCCGCTCTCCAGGTCGGTCACCACCACGCTCACGCTTTCGAGCGTATGTCCGGGAGTTTGCAGGAACCGCAAGCGGACTTGTCCGAACGAGATTTCATCGCCATCGCGCACCGCGTGATGCGGAAACGTTGCGCCCGAGCCTTCACCCAGATAGATTGCCGCACCCGTCAGCGCCGCCAGTTCCTGGTGGCCGGAGACGAAATCCGCATGCAGGTGCGTTTCAATGATATGAGCGATGCGCAGCCCGCGCTCGCGCGCCGCTTCGACGTAAATGCCGACATCGCGTTGCGGATCGACCACCGCCGCCACGCCATCCGATCCGATCAGGTACGACGCATGCGCCAGGCAGCCGAGATAGAACTGTTCGAAAATCATCGCGAACCTGTATTTTAAGCCCGGACTTCGATCTGAGGCACAATCGCCGAGGCTGCCGGGTTGACAGACGAAAGCGTCTGTCCCACGTTGTGCGTAAGAGCTTGCGTTGTTGTGGGGCAGGCGCTTTCGCCTGCCAAGTACGACAGAGCCGCCAAATCCCACCGCGTCACGATCGCTTTCGGATGGATGCTAGATCCTCTAAACGTCTTAACACGATGCTGATTCTCGACTGGCTCGCGGCGTCCGGAAGCAGGTATCCCGGAACCGCATCGAGAAAGCCCGAAGCGAGCAGGCGCTTAAACTGAGCCTGAATGTATATGCGGAGCTCGGCCGACTCGGCCCGGATCTCGGTTGCCAAGGTGTCCCGGCCGTCGACGACCGATACCAAATCCTCCAGGTCGTGGCTTCCAAAGAAGTCTCCGTTCCCCGGGCCCTTGAACGCGTCGAGTTTTGTTGCGATGAAGTAGGGCGCGGTGACGACGCGGATTTCAAGATCGGCAGTGAGCCTCATCATCGCCGAAGATTCCATTTGCAGCCTTATACCACCGATTGGCAAACCCCAGGATATTCTCATTCAGTGGCATCACGTCGAGTATGGTCTGATGATGCCTCCAACGGCACAGAGGCGCATCTTCACTCGTGTCCTCCCCGAATCCCAGCGCGCGCAAACGATCCCCAAATTCCGTATACGCCGCATAAGATGTGATTTCCGCAATTGCATCCACGTCTAAAAAAGTAGTCCGTGGCGAACCAGCGGCGGCGTCGGTTATCCGAAGACCCGTCACGCCCTCCGACGAACACGAGCTCATTTAGTAAAGGCCGCAAAAGCTCGGCAGCCGCGATGAGTTGATCAAGATTCGGGTCGTTCATTTGCTTGCCTGAGCCGGCGGTGCAACTCTTGTTCAGCGTATTTTCGTTCGCGGATGCGGCCATCGCGGAGAGCATCGGCCAATGCCAGGTATTCGTAAAATGACGGATCGCGCAAGGCTGCGATGGGCGCAGTCTTGTATAGCGGTTCAAACGCGATGCCTCTTTGCTTGCCTTCGTCATAAGGCCAGACGGGAGCGGGTTCCTTGCCTTGTACGATCAGGCTGCGGAGCGGCTCGGCGGCGTAGGACGTAGGGATGCCACGCGTGAGTTCTCCACGTTCGGAAGGAAAAGCGTACTTGAGCCCGTGGATTAGGAATTCTTCGAGCGCGGCGAGGTTTGGCCGGTTTTGCAGTTTCGGCCCGTGGAGCAAGTGAGCAAGTTGGGCGCGTTTGACGGAAGCATGTACCTCGGAAGGGCTCATTACCAACTCCATCGCCAGTTGCGAGTATGGAGCGCGCCGCGACTTGGCCGCGACGATCTTCAGGGTCACATACACGTCCTGGGGCTTCAATGCCATACTTTCATTCTACATTCGCGATTCGCGAATCGCGAATGGCGAATCTTCGGACGGCTTGTGGGGGATGGTTTACGTGGATCGACGGGGCGGCTTCCGCGACCGCTTCTGCTATCCGGATTCCAAGCGGCGCCCCGCCACGCTATCCGATCCGATAACCCACGACCGTTAAGTGGGTGGTCGTTAAGGGAGCGGTCGTCGCGAGATAAGGCACGGCAAAAGAATATCCGAAATATCCCGGAGATTTCGCTTGTATCTAATTCAACTCGGTAGTATGATCGGAAGCAAAAACCGAAACCAACATTCCGGCCAATGCGCAACCGCTTCGATTTTGCCAGTCATCTCGCCGCACTTTTGCAAAGCGAGGTTGCGGTTCTGGGACCTCGCTCGCTCGAGTGCCAGGATGCAGCCGAATTGCTGAACAGCATTGACGATATCGCCGCATATGCCCCTGGGATCGCGGCCCCTGCCAGCTGCGCGGCGCTCGATACGCTCGCGGCCATTCCGCTGCTGATGAAAGGGCGTTTCCGGCTGATTCGTTTTCGATTGCTGCGCGGTTACCTGAAGTCGATCCAGGCCGACGTGCGCATAAGGCTTGCCATGCGAGCCGAAGAAATGGCGCTCTTGGGGCGGTGGAATCCATACCTTGCCCTCCGCTTCCTGTCGCATCGTTCTAATGCCCAGATGGCGTTGCTGACGACGCTGGGCTTGCTGTTTGTCCTGCGCGCGCCGGTGAAGTTTGAAGCGGCGTGCGATTCCATGGCGCGCCTGTTAGGAAACGCCCGAGTAGGAAGCGCCCGCGCGGACTGAACGCGACTCCATCCTCATCGCTGCCGATCCAACATTCGCGTGTAATCCCGAAAGTCTTCCCAAACGCGCGCGAGCCTGGAATCGATCTCGGCAATGTCGATCTTTTGCGGCCAGACTTCCGGGTACAGATCGGATTCCCGGGTGAGGGCGACCGCGCAGAGCAGGCCAAAAGTAAGTCCGTTAACGACGGTTGCCAGGTTAACCAGCCCCGTATACTTCAAGCCGGTGGCGACCGTGAAAATTGCAATTCCAAGCGCCATCCCCATATGCAGAGTCAGAATATCGGCGGCGCGCTGCGCGGACCGTCGGATCGGAATCGCGGTGATCCTTGGGAGGAATATGCGGGTGCCCAGCAGGACCGCGAACATGATGCCCGCTACCGCGCGCTGAACCGCCACCGCGAGATGCCAATTTCCGCTCCATCCTGCCGGAACCGACCCATACCCAGCAGCCCAGCAGACCGCCGAACCAGCGATTGCCAGCAGCGTCAGGAGGGATGTTCCCGGAATGCGAAATCGCGGGTAGCGCTCCACCACAGCCCAGAACACGCCAACCGGCGCAATAGCCTCCATCAGCATGACGCACCACGCCGTCCGGGCATAGAACCGCGCATACATGGCGGGTTCCGTCAGCAAACACAGAGCAATAGCGGATTGCGCGGTCAAGACTACCAGCAGGCCCCACAGCGTAGGCAGCCGATTAATCAAGTTGCTGCGCCACAGGCGAAGAGCCGCGAAGGCACGGGCGACGATGCCCGCGCACCAGAGTGTGAGAATTAGCCCATGCATTGGGCCGATTATACAACCTGCCAGCCGCTATGCGCTATTGAGGTTGGGGCAACGCGGTTTTTTTCGGCTTGATCTTGCCGTGGGAAACCTGACCGCTGGACTTGTCACACTCCGGCGGACAGGGGTTCGGGCAAACCGGCGGGCAAACCGGCAGCGGCGTGCCAAAGGCGAGCAGTGTGCCGTTATCGAGCACGGAAGCGGACGGGTGATTGAAGACCGAAGCCGCGGTCAATGCCGCCGCAGCGATCAAGAGCGCACGTAGGATGTTCTTCACTTTTTTCTCCTTCCGGGAATGCCGGGTTTGAAATGATAATGCCGGGGTTCAAATGGGGATCAAATATAGATTGTCAGGCGCCAGTCTCGGTAAAGCAACAGGATTTTGAACTTGCGAGCCCGGCCCTACGCGATTCATCGCGCCGATGGATCGAGGCCCGGCGGGCTCCTGTAAGCGCGAATTCGCTTTCTCTTCGCGTAACGGTTGCCGGCGGCTGCGAAGCCCGCCGCATTGCCAAAGTCAAAAGATGCGTTCGCAATCCCGATGTGGCGCGTAATAGCAGGTATGAAGCTTGTGATATGGATGGCGCTGGCCGGATCTGCGGCGCTGGCTCAGACGCCGGGGATCGACGAAATCATGTCGCGCGTGGCCGCTAACCAGGAGCAGTCGGTAGAAGCGCGCAAGCAATATGTGTATCACCAGGAGCAACTGGTCGGCG
Source organism: Bryobacteraceae bacterium (assembly GCA_049522755.1). Taxonomy (GTDB): domain Bacteria; phylum Acidobacteriota; class Terriglobia; order Bryobacterales; family Bryobacteraceae; genus PALSA-243. The sequence continues at coordinate 14,605 of JBEKNN010000106.1, forward strand.
TGCATCGGGCCAATGGCAAGCTGGCTCGCGAAGAGAAGCGTCAATATACGGTGACGCCCGATGCGCGCGGCGAACGGAAAGAGATGACTGCCTTTGAAGGTAAGTACGAAGACCACGGCAAGCCGGGGAGTTACGATCACCCCGGTTATGAGAGCAAGGGTCTCGATATCGATGGCGCTTTGGTGACCGCCTTCAACGACGATAGCGAGCACAGCATTAGCGACGACGGCATCCCGCACGATCTGTTTCCGCTGACGGCGCGCGAGCAGCTACTGTACAGCTATAAGATGGAAGGCGCCGAGACTTATCATGGGCGCCAGGTCTACCGCATCAGCTTCCGGCCGAATCACCGGCGCGATAAGGATGGCGACGAAGGCTCCTGGAAAGGCGAAGCGCTCATCGATGCGGCTGAGTTCCAGCCGGTGCAGATCACTACCGATCTTGCCTGGAAGGTTCCGCTGGCGGTGCGAACGGTGCTTGGAACTAACGTGCGCGGCGTGGGGTTTACGGTTAGCTACGAGCGTATGCCCGATGGCATCTGGTTCCCCGCGGGTTTCGGCGGCGAATTCGAAGTGCGCGCCGTGTTCTTCTATAGGAGAAGCATCTCGGTGAATCTCAAGAACAGCGATTTCCGGCGCACGGACGTGGTCAGCAGCCTGGTATTCGACGTCGATAAACCGTGATCGGCTTGGTAGCGGCGCAAGAGATCGGGTTGGAATTTGGCGAGTTGGTGCGGCGTCACCAGTCCATGGTCTACAGCCTTGCGTGGCGATTTCTCCACGACCGCGGCCTGGCCGAGGAAGTAGCGCAGGAAGTATTCCTGAGCCTCCACCGGAACCTGCGCAGCATCCAATCGTCCGCGCACGCCGTATCCTGGCTGCGGAAGGTGACGGCGCAGCGTTCCATCGACGAAGGGCGCCGGCGGTTGCGGCGTCCGGCAATCGCGCTGGAGCTGGTGGCGGAGCCCGCGGCCGGCGAGGCGGCGCGCGACCCGATGCTCGCGGAGACGCTGCGGCGGCTGGTGGCGAGCCTGCCGGAGGCGGCGCGCATGGTAATGGTGTTGCGGTACCAGGAGGATCTGGATCCGTCGGAAATCGCGGAGACATTAAGTATGCCGCTGGGGACGGTAAAGAGTCACTTGCAGCGTTCACTGGCGTTGCTGCGGGAGAAGCTGGAGCGCCGCGGCGTGGGATGACCGAGATACGTGGCGCACGCACTTATGCGTGCAGCGTTCACACTCGTGTGAACGCGACACAAGTCGCAGTACGGGAGACAAAATGGATTGGCTGGACGATGAATTGAAGCGCGCCTTTGAGCGCCAGGAACCACCGCCGGATTTCGCTGCGCGCACCATTGCGCGGGCGCGCCGGGGCAGGGCACTCGCGCTTCCGCGCTGGGCGGCGGCGGCCGCGGCCGCGCTGGTGATCGCCGGGGCCGGCTACGGCTATCGCTGGCGGCAAGGCGAAGCGGCGAAGCAACAGGTGCTGCTGGCGTTCCGAATCGCCGCCACCAAAGTGAACCACATTCAAAATCAGGTGATCCAAATCGAGGTGGTCCGATGAAAGCGAATCTTCTGGCGCTGGCCGCCGCGGTTGTGGCATTGGCCGCGCCGCAGCAGTTTCAGCTCGATCTCGACCACCTGTCGGAGAAGGCCGCGAACGCCGTGGACCTCTCGCTCACAGGACCCACGCTGCGCTTCGCCGCGAAGTTTCTGGATGGGCACGATCCCGACGAGGCCCAAATCAAGAAGCTCATCGGCGGCTTGCAGGGAATTTACATTAAGCATTTCGAATTCAAGCATGATAACGAATGGAGCCAAGCAGATCTCGACCGCGTCCGCAACCAGCTCCACGCGCCCGAATGGGAGCGCATCGTCGGCGTCAAGAGCGCCGAAGAGGAATCGAACGCCGAAATCTACCTGCACGTGGAGAACGGAAAGAACACCGGCGTGGCGATCCTCGAAGCGGAGCCGCGCGAGCTTACCGTGGTGAACATCGTCGGTCCGGTGGATCTCGAAGGCCTCGCCGATCTGGGCGGCCACTTCGATATTCCCAAGCTGACCATCCCGAAGGAGAAAAAATCCAAGTAAGCTGTAGGACGGGCGTCCCGGCCTGTCGCCGGGGTGTGCTCTTTACGGCGGCGTTATGAGGCGGTTCGGGCCATTCAGTGAACATTCTTAGCGCCACGCCCGATTTCAAAAAGCTCGCGGCGCGCCTCAAGCGCCGTTACGGCGCGCCCGATCTGCCGCCGGCCAAAGGGCCATTCGAACTCGTCCTCTGGGAAAATGCGTGCTACCTGCTGCCGGACACGCGCCGCGCCGCTGTGTTCGAAGGCTTGCGCCAGCGCGTAGGCTTGAGCGCCGCGGCCATCTGGAAGGCCGACCGCAACACCCTGCTCGAGCTCGCCAATATGGGCGGCATGCGTCCTGAAACCCGCGTCTTCCGCTGGCTCGAAATCGCGCGCATCACTCTCACGCAGTTCGACGGCGATCTGGACCGCATCCTTAAAGAGCCGTACGCCAAGGCCAAGAGGGCGTTGCACCAATTCCCCAACATCGGCGAGCCGGGCGCGGAAAAGATTCTGCTCTTCTGCGGCATGGCCGAGTGTCTCCCGTTAGAATCGAATGGCTGCCGCGTGCTAACGCGCATCGGCTTTGGCCGCGAGCAAAAAAACTACGGGGCCATGTACCGTTCCATCAAGGAAGCGCTGCAGGGACAATTGCCGCGCGACGCCGCATCGCTCGCGCGCGCCCATTTGTTGCTCCGCCAGCACGGCAAAGAAACATGCAAGACGGCCGGGCCCAACTGCGGCGAGTGCTGCGCGGTCGATCTATGCGCATTCGCGCTGAAAGCGGCGCGTTAGCAGTCTTGTTGGGCGCCTTCGGCCGAAGCTTCAGGCGCTACCGCGCCACTTCGCAGGCCACGGGCCCGCGCCACTACAATATATAAGTATGCGGACCATCGCCGCGCTGCTGTTCCTGATTCAATCCACCGATTTCAGCGCCGAAGGGTTGAAGGCCCTGGAAGAGCGCCGTTACGAGGCCGCGGTCCAATCTTTCACCAAGGCCGTTGAAGCCGACGCCAGCGATTACAGCGCGCACTTCAACCTGGCTCTGGCGTACGGCTTCCTGAACAAGGACGCCGAAGGCATTGCCGAATACCGCAAAACGCTCGAGCTCAAGCCGGGGCTGGCGCCGGCCGAGTTGAACGAAGGCATCCTGCTGTTTCGCCAGAAGCGGCCCGCCGAGGCACTGCCGCTATTCGAAGACGCCGCCCATCAAAAGCCCCAGGATTTTCAGCCGCGCTACTACATGGCTCAATGCCAATTGGAAACCGGGGCGTTGGCCAAGGCGGAGGAGAATTTTCGCGCGGCCATCGAGACCGATCCCAAGTCGGCCGCCGCGGAGGTGGGTTTGGCGCACGCCCTGGCGCGGCAGGGCAAACTCGCCGAGGCTGCGCCGCATTTCCGCCAGGCGGTGCAGATCGAACCGGCGCGCCGCGATGCGCTGCTGGAACTGGCCGATCTCTACCAGCAAAACCACCAGGCCGCCGAGGCATTGGCCATCTATCGCGAGTTTCCCGACGACGCCGTATTCCAGGAGCGCGCCGGCGAATTAATGCTGCGGAATAATCAATCCGCCGAAGCCGTTCCCAGCCTGGAACAGGCCTACGCGAAAGCCCCCACGGAAGCTAATGGGGTGGCCCTCGCCATGGCTTACCAGTTCAGCGGAAAGGGCGAAAAGGCGCTGCCGCTGTTCGAGCGCGCCGCCGCGGCCGACCCCGCGAACTTCGATATCCATATGATGTACGCGCGCGCCCTGCGCGACGCCAAACAATACTCCGAGGCGGTCCATCAATTCGAGGAAGCCGTCAAGCTCAAGCCCACCGCGGCGAACCGGACCGAGCTTGCCTTGGCTTACCAGCTCAACAAGCAGGTTGAAAAGGCGCTGCCCCTATTCGACCAGGCCGCCGCGGCCGAGCCAGCCAATTTCGACGCCCGCATGATGTACGGCCGCGCCTTGCGCGACGCCAAACAATACCCTGCCGCCGTTCGTCAATTCAATGAGGCCACCAAGATCAAGCCCGACGACGTACGCGCGTGGAGCAACCTGGCGGGCGTGCTCTATGTCACCGACGACCTTCCCCAGGCCCTGGCCGCGTTCGACCGCGCCCGCCAGTTGGGTGAGAATACGCCGGGCAATTGGTTCCTGCGCGCCATCATTCTCGACAAGCTGCGGCAGTTGAAACCTGCGCTCGAAGCTTACCGTCAGTTCCTGTCAATGAGTCACGGGGAGAACGCCGATCAGGAGTTTCAGGCGCGGCATCGCATTATCACCATCCAGAACGAATTGGAGAAGCGGTGAGAGGCATCCGGTTCATTGTGGCCCTGTTCGCCATCGCCGGCACGGCAATTCTGCAGGCCGATTTGAAGAAAGCGCGGGCCGAGCCCGACCTGGAAAAGCGATCCAAACTGGCTCTCGATAATGCCTTCGCCGCCTACCAGGCCGCGCGCGATGCCTATCAGAAGGGCGAGATGGAACCGGTGCAGGCCGCCATCGACGAGATCGAACAATCGGTCGACCTGGCGTTCCAGTCGCTCAACGATACCGGCAAGAACCCGCGCCGAAGCCCGAAATGGTTCAAGAGCGCCGAGCTCGCAACCCGCGACCTGGCGCGCCGGATCGCCAGCTTTCAGGACCAGATGAGTTACACCGACCGGCCTTTGCTCGATAAAGTCAAAGCCCGGGTGCAGCAAGTGCATGACGAGTTGCTGCTAGGCTTAATGGAGGGCAAGAAGAAATGAAAAACCTGCTCTGGTGTTTCGCGATAGCCGCTTTCGGCGCGCTGCTGTGCGCGCAGGAGCGCGACTTTCTCAGCACGGATGAAGCCGACCAAATCAAAGAAGCGCAGGAACCCAACCAGCGTATGGCGCTCTACGCCAAGTTCGCCAGGCGGCGCATCGATTTGGTGAAGTCGCTGCTTTCGAAGGACAGGGCCACAAGGTCCATCCTGGTCCACAACGCGCTGGACGACTACGCCAAGATCATCGACGCCATGGACGACGTGGCCGACGATGCGCTGCAGCGCAAGGTCGATATCAAGCCCGCGATCGATCTGGTTCAAGGGTATGAGCGCGATCTGCTGCCGGTGTTGAAGAAGATTCGCGAGAACCCGCCCAAGGATATCGACCATTTCGATTTCGTGCTCAAGACCGCCATCGATACCACTTCGGACAGCCTGGAGATGGCCGAATCCGACGTTGGCGAGCGGGCCAAGGACGTTCAGTTCCGCGCCGAGAAGGAGAAAAAAGCGCTCGACGAAAACCGCACCCCGACCGAGCGCGACGCCAAGCAGGCCGAAGACAAGAAGGCTGCCGACCAGACACAACAGCAACAGCAACAGCAGGATCAGCAGCGGAAGCCGCCCACGCTGCTGCGGCCCGGCGAGAAAATTGGCGGGACCATCGGCCCCACCGGATCTACAGGACCCACGGGCCCCGGCCAGTAACGGATGCCTCCGGTAGCGCTGACCATCGCCGGATCTGACCCGAGCGGCGGCGCCGGTATTCAGGCCGATCTCAAAACCTTCCATCAATTCGGCGTCTACGGCGAGGCGGCGATCACACTCGTCACGGTACAGAACAGCGTCCGCTTTTCGCGCGTCGAAATCCTGGCGCCAGATCTGGTGCGCGAGCAGATCGCTGCCGTGCTGGAAGATATTCCGCCCGCGGCGGCGAAGACCGGCGCGCTGGGCTCGGCGGAAGTGGTGGAGGCGGTCGCCGGGATGGCAGCGGGTTTCGCCTTCCCGCTGGTGGTGGACCCGGTGATGCTTGGCAAGCATGGGCGCAGGCTGCTTTCCGACGCCGCGGTGCACGCGCTGCGCGAAAGTCTGCTGCCGCGCGCGGCGCTGGTCACGCCGAACATTCCCGAGGCGGAAGAGTTGAGCGGCATCGCCATTCACGGCCTCGCCAGTATGCGCGGCGCCGCCTGCCGCATCCTCGAATTGGGCGCGCGCGCGGTCCTCATCAAGGGTGGACACAGCGCCGGCGACCCGGTGGACCTGCTTTTCGACGGCACAGAATGGCGTGAATTTCCCGCACCGCGCCTCGCGACGCCGCACACGCACGGAACTGGATGCACCTACTCGGCGGCGATCGTCGCCGGTCTGGCGCACGGACTCGCGCTGGCAGACGCGGTGGCGCGTGCGAAGCGGTACATCCACGGAGCCATCCGCTCCAATCCGGGCCTGGGCGCGGGCTGCGGCCCGGTCAATCATCACTGGTATCCTGAGATTCTATGACCAGGGTGCAGATGCATTTCCGCCTGCGGAAGCCGCTCGACGAGGTTATGATGACGCGTCTCTCGGGCGAGAGCACGCTATACGGAATCCAACAAGTGAAGCTCAACCCCGCGCTGGACGGGCTGATGGTGGAATACGACGCCTCCCGCTTACGCCCCGCCGAAGTGGAGGCGGCGCTGGCGGGCGCGGGCATTTCCGTGGAGCCCACGTGAGCGGCGCGGGTAAGCGCGTTCACACGATTGTGAACGCTGCACGCATAAGTGCGTGCGCCACGATTGCTCTGTTTGCTGCCTTGCCGCTCATGGCAATCGAGCCGGTCCGCTTCGCCGAACACACCATCGCTACCGACCTCAGGGGCGGATACCAGGTAGTGGTCGCCGACCTGAACCACGACGGCAAGCCCGACCTCATCGCGCTGGCCAGCGGCATGAAAGAGTTGGTCTGGTATGAGAATCCCACTTGGGAGCGCCACGTTATCGCCGGCAACTTTTCCCACATGATTAACTGCGCCGTTGTGCGGATGGATGGCGACCCCATCCCGACCATCGTGCTGGCCAGCGAATTCGCCAATCAGGCCAAGGACAGTATCGGGCTGGTCTCGGTTCTCGAACACAACGGCGACCCGCGGCAGCCGTGGACCGCGACGGAGATCGACCGCCTCACCACGTCACACCGGCTGCGCACGGCCGATATCGACGGCAGTGGAAAGCGCGTGGTGATTCTCGCTCCTCTGACAGGCGCCAAAGCCGAAGCTCCGGATTACCGCGACCAGACGCCGCTGGTTATGTATCGCCCGGGCGAGTGGAAGCGGCAGTACATCAGCACGGAAAACAGCGGCGTGGTGCATGGCATCTACATCGTCGATTGGGATGGCGACGGCCGCGACCAGATCCTGACGGCGAGTTTCACCGGCATCCATCTCTTCAAGTTCGGCGCCGGCGGCCGATGGACCCGGACCGAAATCGCCAAGGGTGACCCGGCGCCCTGGCCTAAGTCCGGCTCAAGCGACATCGCGGTTGGGCGGATCGGACAGCAGCGCTTTCTGGCCACTATTGAGCCATGGCACGGGAATCAGGTCGCCATTTATCGCCAGCATAGCGGCGCATGGGAGCGGCGGGTGATCGACGATTCTCTGGTGGACGGCCACACGATTGTTACTGCCGATCTCAACGGCGATGGGTCGAGCGAAGTCATCGCCGGCTACCGCGGCAAGGGACAAAGCGTTTACATCTACCATCCGGAAGATGCGAACGGGGAGCGTTGGTCCAAGCGCATACTCGACGACGGCGGCATGGCGGCAGCGGCATGCGCGGCGGCCGATCTCAACGGCGACGGCCGCACGGACATCGCCTGCATCGGCTCGGCTACGAGCAATCTCAAGTGGTACGAGAATCTTGGCCGGTGAACAACGTAGGGCGGACCCCCTGGTCCGCGGCCGACCCCCCGGTCGGCCTCTTTCGGATCGCACGGGATTGATTCGGCCGGGTAAAGAGCGGGTCCAGGGGGACCCGCGCGGACCAGGGGGTTCGCCCTACGGCCTGAGGTGTATACTAAGTGCCGGCTATGAAGAAATTTGCCTTGATTCTGCTCGCCTCGTCGGCAGCTTTTGCCCAGACGTCTCCACTCGAAGAACTGATCGGGCTTGCCCGCCAGGGTCCGGCCGCGCCGGGATTGCAAGACCGCATCACGAAGACGCTGTCGGCGCGCGGCGGCACTGCCGTCTGGGGCCAGGACTATCTCTTCGTTTCCAATTCCCCGTCGCCGGTTTCGGTGTCTATCGATAACCAGCCTGCCGTGCCCATGGCTGGAATAGATGGCTCCACTCTGTGGATGCTACTTACCAAGATGCGCACGGGCGTGACTCACTCCTATCAGTATTACGCCGCGGGGAAGCCGCTGGGCGCGCGAGGCGATGTCATCGGTTACAATCCCGATTCCTATGCCAAGCCGGGCGTGCCGCGCGGCAAGGTCAGTGAGAAGCAGACTATTGTCAGCCATATCTACGATGGCATGAAGGCCGACTATTGGGTGTACGCTTCTCCGGGAGTCGATCCTAACGTTCCGGCAGCCCTCATGGTGTGGCAGGATGGACAAGGCCTGATCGGAACTTACTCGGGTCTGCGACTCTTCACAGTCACGGAAAATCTGATCGACCAGAAGCTGCTGCCGCCCATGGTGCATGTGATGATCGCGCCCGGCACGTCCACCGACGGCAAAGCCATGCGCTCCATTGAGTACGACACAGTCAGCGATCGCTACTCACGCTTTCTGATGGAAGAAGTGCTGCCCGAGGTGGAGAAGGTGTACAAGCTGCGCCCGGACGGATACAGCCGCGCCATAGCCGGGGAATCCTCCGGCGGCATCTGCGCGTTCAATGTCGCCTGGCTGATACCCGATAAGTTCAGCCGCGTACACTCAGCGGTGGGCAGCTTCACATCTATTCAGTGGCGGCCGCAGGAGAAGCTGGAGGGCGGCAACGTCTACCCGTTTAAGGTGCGCAAAGAGCCGAAGCGAAATATCCGCGTCTGGATGAGTGACGGCCACGACGACCTGGAGAATGAGCATGGCTCATGGCCGATGCAGAACATCGAAATGGCCAACTCACTCAAGCTGAAGGAATACGATTTCCACTTCCGCTTCGGCACGGCGGCCCACGGCGGCGCACAGGCCGGACTCGACTTGCCGGAATCGCTCACATGGCTGTGGCGTGACTACGATCCCAAGAAGACGAGCCAGGAGTTTCAAATCGACCCGGCCGAAAAGGAGAAGCCTTTCTTCCGCGTCACTATCTCAAACCGCGACGCATGGTAGCGGTAATGCCGGGGCCGCTGAGCGATCTCGCGAAATACACTTTTCTGGTTGTAGGAGCGCTGTTCCCCATCGTAAATCCGATCGGCAGCACGCCCATCTTCCTGTCGCTGACGCGCGGGCTGTCGAGCGAGGGGCGGACAATGCTCGCGAGAATGATCGCCATGAACAGTCTCATTCTGATCTTGGGCTCGATCTTCATTGGCACTTACATCCTGGCATTTTTTGGCATCTCGCTGCCGGTGGTGCAAGTGGGTGGAGGGCTGGTAGTGATTTCAACCGGCTGGGCGCTGCTGCGTCAGTCGAGCGACGGGAGCGACGACAAGACTTCGCAGCATCATTGTAACGAGGCCGACTACTCCAGTCAGGCATTCTATCCGTTAACGCTGCCCCTGACTGTGGGGCCGGGGTCTATCTCAGTGGCGATCGCGGTGGGGGCCAACCGGCCGGAAGGCTCGGAGGGACGGTGGCCGCTAATCGCCGGGATGCTGCTGGGCTCGCTTCTGATTGCGGCGTCCATCTACCTGAGTTACCGGTTCGCCGAACGTCTTGGGCGCACGCTCGGCGACGCGGCGATGAACGTGATCATCCGCCTGTCTTCATTCATCCTCGTCTGTATCGGGGTCCAGATTCTGTGGAACGGCCTAAGCGCCCTGCTGCGGACGGTTGTGCATTGAGATTGTCGCCGCCTGAATGCCAAGCGCTCGCAGCGGCTTGGGACAGGGCAGGGCATGATGGCAGACCATGGGCCCACCCCACGGTATTGTAGATAGCATGCCCGCAAACTTCAAGGCGGAACTGGTAGGCTGCTTCGGGCAGCCCGTCGCCGAAAACCCGACCGGAGCCATGCAAGAGGCCGCGTTCCAAGCTCTCGGATTAAACTGGCGATATCTCACTGTCGAAGTGAAACCCGAAGACTTGGGCAACGCCATGGTGGGAGTGAGGGCGTTTGGGATGCGAGGCGTCAACCTCACAATTCCACATAAGGTTTCGGTGATTCAGTATCTTGACGAGACAGCTCCGGATGCCGCCATCATTGGCGCGGTGAACACTGTCCGGCGCGAAGGCGACAAGTTGATCGGCGAGAACACCGACGGCAAAGGCTTTCTGTGCGGCGTGCGCACAGACGCCGGTGTGGACCCGAAGGGCAAGCGCGTAGTGGTGCTGGGGGCCGGCGGGGCGGCGCGCGCGATTGTCACCGAACTGGCGCTGGCCGGGGCTGCCGATGTGCTGGTGGTGAACCGGTTTGTCGAGCGGGGTGAAAAGATGGCTGCCGAACTGGCATCCAGCACCAAGGCGCCCATCCGTTTTCAGGCGTGGCAAGGTTATTATCCGGTTCCGGCCACAGCCGATATCCTCGTCAACGCGACGTCCATCGGACTCTACCCAAATTTGGATGCTATGCCGCCCGTGGATCTGAGCGCTGCGCACCCGCGGCTGCTGGTGTGCGACGCCGTATTCAATCCGCCGGAGACTCGGCTGATCGCAACCGCGCGACAGCGGGGACTGCCCGTGCTCGACGGCCTATCCATGCTGGTCTATCAGGGAGCGATCGGTTTCGAATTGTGGACGCACGAACAGGCGCCGGAGCAGGTGATGAAGCAGGCGCTGCGAGAGGCGTTAGGGCTGGCAGGGTCGCGCATGATTTAGCCTGCCGGTGCAGTCATGCCGCGAGCGGGTGCGCGACAAGCTTCCGCGTAGTGCCTGCGCGGTGTCTCTAATAGTCGTGTTTAATAGAAGAATGACTCCGCAAAGACCGGGCGGCGTGTGGTCGCCTGCCATCACTCCGTTCCGCCAAGACCTGGCTCCCGACCCCGAACGCTTCGCCCGCCACGCCCGGTGGCTGCTCGCCAACGGCTGTTCGGGGCTGGCGGCGTTTGGCACCAACAGTGAGGCTAACTCGCTTTCCGCCGAAGAGCGAATGATGATGCTGGAATACCTTGTGGCCCATGGCGTCTCTCCCGACAGGCTGATGCCGGGTACCGGCTGCTGCGCGCTTACCGATACTGTCCGGCTAACCGCGCACGCCGTCGGGCTGGGCTGCGCCGGAGTGCTGATGCTGCCGCCTTTCTATTACAAAGGCGTCTCCGATGAGGGGTTGTTCCGCAGTTTCTCCGAAGTGATCGAGCGGGTGGGCGACGCGCGCCTGCGCGTTTACCTATATCACATTCCGCCGGTGGCGCAGGTCGCAATTTCGATCCCTCTGATCGAGCGCCTGCTCAAGCGTTACCCGCAAACGGTGGCGGGTCTCAAGGATAGCTCGGGCGATTGGAACAACACCAAAGCGGTGCTGGATGCGTTCGCCGGCGCCGGCTTCGATGTCTTCGCGGGCAGCGAAACATTCCTGCTCGCCAACATGCGCCACGGCGGCGTGGGCTGCATCAGCGCGACGGCGAACGTGAACCCGGCGGCCATCCACTGCGTGTTTGCGAACTGGCGCGGGCCGGATGCCGATCGCATGCAGGAACAGATCACCGCGACCCGCGCCGTAGTGTATAAGTATCCGATGATTCCGGCGCTTAAAGCCATTGTGGCGCGAGGCTTCGCCGACGCTGAGTGGGCCAGGGTGCGGCCGCCCTTGATAGAACTGACATCCGCCCAGCGCGAGTCTCTAGCCGCGGAGTTAGATGCGCACGGCTTCGCCCTGGCGGCATAATCCTGGTGGCATAATGAGGCAGACTCCGATTATGGCTCCTCTTCGATTACGTTGTTACTGGCTCGCATGGGCGGCGATGCTTGCGGCCGCCTCGATTGCCGCCGCTCAAGACGCCGCGCCTGCCCCGAAAGTTTTTCCGGCTGCATTAGTGGAAGCCGGCCAGGCGCGATTCGTTCAGCAGTGCGCATTTTGCCACGGCCGCGACGCGGGCGGCGGCGAAGACGGACCCGATCTCACCCGGTCCAAACTGGTCGCCGAAGATCGGGACGGCAACCAGATTGGGCCCGTGGTTCGCAACGGACGTCCGGAAAAAGGCATGCCCCGCTTCACTGTCAGCGATAAGGAAATCGCTGAGCTGGTAGCCTTCATCCAAACGCAGAAGACGCTGGCGGAATCGCAGAAAGGCGGACGGCGCGGCGTGGATGCGGCCGATCTTCAAACTGGCGACGCCGCCGCCGGTAAGGTGTATTTCAACGGGGCGGGGAAGTGCTCGCAGTGTCACTCGGCTACGGGCGATCTTGCGGGTGTGGCGAAGCGCTTCGAGGGGCTGAAGCTCGAACAGCGCTTTCTCTACCCCAGAGACGTGAAGGCCAAGATTGTGGTCACGCTGCCCTCCGGCGAAACGGTTTCCGGAGCGCTGGCTTATCAGGATGAGTTCAACATAGCCTTGACTGACGCGTCCGGGCGCTATCGCGCCTGGGCCGTGAACCGTGTGAAATTCACCATCGACGCCCCGGCCGAAGTGCATGCCGACCTGCTGGCGAAGTATACCGACGACGACATTCACAACCTGATGGCGTACCTGCAAACATTAAAATAACCGGCGCCCGATATGAAATTCTTCCACATCGCATTGCGTTTTTCCATAGGCGTGGCCGCCTGTCTCGTAAGTGGCCTGACGAGTCACCTTTCGGCCCAGGGCGTAACACAAGATTTGCTATTGCACCCTGCACGCGATAGTTGGCCGGCGTATCACGGAGATTATTCCGGCAGACGCCATAGCGATCTGACTCAGATCACTCCACAAAATGTCAGGGACCTGGCCCTCTCATGGCTGTTCCAGACAGGTCAGACTAACGGCCTGAAATGCACTCCTTTGCTGGTCGACGGGATACTCTATATCACCGTTCCGGACAATGTCTGGGCCGTGGATGCGCGATCCGGCCACCAGATCTGGCACTATGCCTACCCCGCTAACAAGGGTTTCCACATAGGTTCGCGCGGCGTCGCCATGTATGAGGATTGGCTCTACTTCATGACTCCCGACGCGCACCTGATCTGTCTCAACTCCAAAGACGGTAAGGTCCGTTGGGATGTCGTGGTCGCCGACTCGCAGAAGGGGTATTGGACGACTATGTCGCCGTTGGTGGTGCGCAACCACCTGATCGTCGGCGTCTCGGGCGACTTCGACAACCTCACCGGCTTTCTCAAGTCCATCGACCCGGATAGCGGCAAGACGCAATGGAGATGGGACTCTACTGCCCCCGTTGGCACTCCCAATGCTACCTCGGGCGGAATGACATGGATGACGGGGACTTACGATCCGGAGCTCAATCTTATCTTTTGGGGAACGGGCAATCCGACGCCGGTACTGACTGGCAAGACTCGTCCCGGCGACGACTTATACACGTGCAGCATTGTGGCCCTCAATCCCGACACCGGTAAGCTCGCCTGGGGGTTTCAACCCTCGCCGCACGATACTCACGACTGGGATGCGGTTGAGACTCCGGTGCTGGTGGATGCGGATTTCGGCGGCAAGCCGCGCAAGATGCTCATGCAGACTTCCCGCAACGGCTACTTCTTCGTCCTCGACCGCACCAATGGACAGAGCTTGCTCACCATCCCATTTGGGTTTGTGAACTGGTCCGGCGGCGTGGACAAACAGGGTCGTCCGATTCCAAATCCGGAGAAGGAACCAGCCGTCGATGGACGGCTAATTGCGCCTGACGAGGGCGGCCTGACGAATTACCGCTCTCCGAGCTTCGACCTGAAAACCGGACTGTTCATCGTGAACGCTCACCCGAGTTACGGGATTTATTTCGCTAAGCCGGCGGATGGCGCTTTCGGCTGGGCCGGCGCCGATTATGGAGTGTGGG
>JBEKNN010000107.1:0-27986 GCA_049522755.1 Bryobacteraceae bacterium
TCGTGCGGCGCTGGTCCGAGGTCATGTCGATCGCCGTCCGCACCAGCGTCGAGCCGTTGGGCATGATCGAACTGCTGCGCCATCAGGTGCGCGGGGCCGCCAACGATCAGGTGCTTTACCAGGTCTACTCGATGGAGCAACTCGCCAGCGCTTCGCTCGCCCGGCAGCGCTTTCTCCTGCTGTTGTTCGGCATCTTCGCCGGCCTGGCTCTGCTGCTCGCCTGCATCGGCATCTACGGCGTGCTGGCCTACCTGACCAGCCAGCGCGTGCCCGAGATCGGCGTCCGCATGGCGCTCGGCGCCAGCGCGGGCGAAGTCATGCGGCTGATCCTGCAACAGAGCTTTGTGATGATCGGCATAGGCGTCGCCATCGGTATATCCGCAGCCGCGGCAGCCGGGCGCCTCTTGGCGCAACTGGTTGAGGGAATGCAGCCCGTGGACCCATCCACTTTCGCGATTACCATTCTCGTGCTGGTGTTGGCCGCCTTCTTCGCAAGCTTCATACCGGCACGCCGGGCGAGCCGGATCGACCCGATGCGCGCCCTTCGCCAGGAATAGCAATCGCCGTTACAATATTCGCCGTACAATAGAGGTATGCCGATCTACGAATACCGCTGCGAAGACTGCGGAACCAAATTCGAAAAATTGATTCGCCGCGCCTCCGATCAGGCGGAGTGCCCGTCCTGCGGCCAGAAGCACCTCGCACAAGAGCATTCCACTTTCGCCGCGCACGCCGGCGGCGGTTCCAAGTCCGCCGATATGCCGGTCTGCCCCAGCGGCCGCTGCAGTAATCCCGGCATGTGCGGCATGAACTGAGTAGCTCAGTTAAGCTAGCGCGCCGCCAGCACCTGCTCCACGAAGGCCCGCTCGATAGGCCAGTACCCGAACACCCGCGATCCCTTGCTTTGAAAGCTGCCCAACGTCAGTGGTCCGCTAAGGTCGGTTGGGCTTGGCTTCTGGCCCGACTGTGCAATCACCTTGCGCAGAACCTCGGTGATCTTCGTGAGGACGGCCGCGGTCAGAGCCGCATCCTCATCGCTGCGGCATAGAACGTTGAGGCGCGCTGCGAGCCGGTTGCCCTCCGGCGCGAAGCCGATGGTCACGCTCTTGGCATCCTCCACGCTCTTGGCGAACTGCCGCGTGCCGTCCGGCAAGCTGTCCGGCGATTTCAGAATCGCCGGGGGAAGAAGCAGCCAAACCGCGGCATCCGGAACCGGCGTGGGCGCGCCCGCCTCGGTGATCTCCATGCGTAGCGCCGCGGTGGCGTCCGGACTGACAGCCATCGCCATCAGGCCTGTCTGCACCGGCAGGAAGGAAATCTTGCGGTCGGCCGTGCTGCCGGCCATCTGGCAGACCGAGTTATAGCACTCGCCGTGCTGTTCCTTTACGTAATCGCGCAGGGCCTTCCAGTCGAACCGTCCCTTGGCCAGAATATACTTCCCGGTAGGCGCAAAGGCCGCCAGCGCGCTATCCAGATCCTGTACGTAATTGAAGTCGGTATCGCGGACGAAGCTCTCATATTCCGGCTCCTGCCCCAATTTCGAGCCGTCCAGCAATTGCAGCAGTCCGGCCCGCCGCAGCGCGCTGAAGTCGATATAGAGCAGCAGCGCATCCTGCGCCGGCAGCCGTTTGATCAGCTCCGCCGGCGCGATGGCGCGCGCCCGATACGCCACGACTCCCCACACCGCGGCGCCGCACGCCGCCACGATGCAGAGAACGAACAGCCACGCCTTGATTCTTGCGGTCACAAGGGCAGTATCACACAACCGCCGCCCGTATAGCTCAGCCGCTGTCGTCGCGGGGGGCGTCAGGGCAGGAAGCCTGTGAAACGTACCGATAGAAGTCTCTTTGAGGACGAATGCCCAATGACGATTTCTCGCGGCTTGCCGATAGTGCGATCGGCGTGCGCGAAAATCGGCGTTAGTTAATGGATCGTTGAGGAGGGAAATGGCCTCGACAAAGCTGGCTGGGATCGCTAATCGAAAAGCTGGTTAAGTTAGCGTTAGCTTAGGAGTGCGCTTCTGGCGCATAGACCGGCCAGGAGGCCGGTCCCACAAAAACCCAGATGTCCACGCAGAGCTTGCCTTGCAGACGAGCGAGCGGTACACGGCATGAGGCGCGCAGGCTCCGCTCAATCTCCGGAGCGCGCCGCCGCGATCCGGACGCGCCGCCCTACATCGGCTTCGGGGCCGCAGCCAAGCGCTATATACTCCGCCACGGTGTCCGGAGGATCTTCCACAAAAAGCCTCCAGCAATCGATGAGTACGCCGCCGCGCTTCATATCGGCGGCCCGCAGTTCGTGAAATTCGCTCCACGGAGTCATGATGGCCAGGACATCGGCCCGATGCGCGCAATCCTTAGCGCTGGCGGCGAAAGCCACGGCGCCGTCCGGCACCCGCAACCGCGCGTTGTCCATGGCCGCGGGATCGAATGCGATCACACGGATGCCGCGCTTCAGCAGGCGCTGCACCAGATCGAGACCCTGCGATTCCTCGACTACTTCAGTGTCGGGCTTGTAAGATAATCCCAGCACGCCGGCCGTCCCATCCTGCGGCAAGCGCGAAACCACCAGATCCACCAGGCGCTCCACCTGCCGCCGGTTGATCTGGTCGGTGGCTTCGGCCAGCAGCGCGGGAACGCCGTTGGCCCGCGCCAGGGCTGAGAACGCGATGTTGTCGCGCGGAAAGCAGGGGCCGCCGTAACCCAAAGCGCCCTTCAGATACTTGCGGCCGATGCGGGAATCGCACCCGATGGCTGAAGTGACCACATCCACCTCGGCGCCCGGCAGAGTCTCGCACATCTGCGCCAGCATGTTGGCGTAGGAGATCTTGGTGGTGACGTAGGTGTTCACCGAAATCTTGGTGAGCTCGGCGTTGACGAAATTCATCCGCTGGATGCGCGGGTCGCTATCGCACATGCCCTTGTACATCTTTTCGAGCAGGCTGCCCGAACGCGCGTCGGATTCGCCGATGAGGATCATGTCCGGGTTGAGCATGTCGTGAAGCACGCTGCCAAGGGCGATGAACTCGGGGTTGTAGCACAGGCCAAAATCCACGCCGCACGTTTTGCCGGAGTGAGCTTCGAGGGCCGGCAGCACCTGGCCGCCGGTAGCTCCCGGCATCACCGTGCTGCAGAGCGCCACCAGGTGCCATTCGTTCTTCTTGCGCAGAGCGGCGCCGATTTGCTCGGCGGCGTCCAGAACGTATTTTACGGAGAAGGCGCCGTCGGGGCCGGAAGGCGTGGGTACGATGATGAAGGTGATCTCACTGGCGAGGATGGCCTCCTCAAAACTCTGCGTCGCCGTAAGGCGCTCGCGATTGCCGTGGATCATCTCGGCGAGGCCGGTCTCATTTACCGGCGCCCGGCCCTGCTGCAGCGCGGCGACGAACGCGGGGTTCAGATCCACTCCAATGACGGTGTGGCCCTTGTGCGCCATCACGGCCGCCATGGGTGAGCCCAGCTTCCCCAAACCTATAATCGATAGTTTCATAATAATTCTCAACTCCGCGGTGTGTACAACGCAGGGCATGGCCCCGCGCCACGGACCTACTCCTGACGAACTATGGGCATCCGCCAGCCGGTGCCGAATGCGCGCGACGTAACCTTAAGAACCGGGGCGGCCTGCTTGCGCTTGAACTCCGCGATGCGCACCAGGCGCAACACCTTGCGTACGGTTGCCTCATCGAAGCCCTGCGCGACGATCTCTTCCGCCGACTGGCACTGCTCGACGTGCCGCTCGAGGATTTCGTCGAGCAATTCGTAGGGAGGCAGGCTGTCCTGATCGGTCTGATCCGGCCGCAACTCGGCGGACGGAGCCTTGGTCAGAATGGATTCCGGAATGACGGCGCCGCGCCGGTTCCGCCAGCGCGATACGCGATACACCATCATTTTCGGCAGATCCGCGATCACGGCGAGGCCCCCGTTCATGTCGCCGTAAAGCGTGCAGTAGCCAACCGACATCTCCGACTTGTTTCCGGTGGTCAACAACATAGAGCCGTACTTATTGGACAATGCCATCAGCAGATTTCCGCGGATGCGGGACTGGATGTTCTCTTCCGTTACGTCTTGCGGGAAACCTTGAAACGCCCCTTTTAAAACGGCCCCGTAGGTTTCCATGATATCAGCGATGGGCAGCGCGATCGTCCGGATGCCGAGGCTGCGGGCCAGATCCACCGAGTCGCTGACGCTGCCGGGACTGGAATAAACGGATGGCATCATGACGCCGAGCACGTTTTCCGGCCCCACGGCATCGGCGGCGATGGCCGCGGTCAAGGCCGAATCGACGCCGCCGGAAAGGCCCAGCAGCACCTGGCGGAAGCGCGTCTTTCGCACGTAATCGCGAACGCCCAGGACGAGCGCGTTCCAGATCTCAGCCTCCGGCTCGAAATCGTCTGCCGCGATCAGGCCGGTTCCGTCGGGGAGGTCCAACATGAGGATGTCTTCTTCGAACCCCTTGGCGCGGGCGAACATGACCCCTCCGGAATTGAAGGCGCAACTGCGGCCATCGAAGATCAGATCGTCATTGCCGCCCACCTGATTGACGTAAGCCAATGGAATGCGATGGCGGCGCGCCATGTGGCCCAGCATCTCCTCGCGCATGGGCTGCTTACCCGCGGTGAACGGAGATGCCGAAAGGTTGAGAATGGCGTCGACGCCGGCCTGGGCCAGAGCTTCGACGGGATCTTCGTGATAGCGCCTGCGCTGCCAGAAATCGCGATCGTTCCAAACGTCTTCGCAGATGCTGATGCCCAGGCGGCGGCCGTTCCATTCGAGAATCTGCAGCCCCTGGGCCGGCTCGAAGTAGCGGTCCTCATCGAACACGTCGTAAGTGGGCAGCAGCGTCTTGTGAAATGAGGGGCCAACCGCGCCATCTTTCAGCAGAACGGCGCTGTTGAAAAGCGGACGGCCCATCTCGGCGGGATTGGGCGTGGCCACCCCCACCAGCAGCGCGGGAGCGTCCCGAAGTTCCTCCGCGATGCCGGTCAACATACGGCAACTGCGCTGTACGAAGCCCTTGCTCATCAGCAGATCGCGGGGCAGATAGCCCATCAAGGCGAGCTCGGGCGTGACCACAAGCTCCGCGCCTTGCGATTGGGCGCTGCGGACGCCGCGGACGATCAACGCAGCGTTTCCCGAGAGATCGCCGGCCGTGGGATTGATCTGGAGCAGAGCAATGCGCAAAATGCGTACCTGCTTGAGTTGATTGGGCAAATAACCCGATTGGCCAGTATAACATCAGGCGGCGCCGGTCTTGCCCGATTTCGGCGGCGGATGGCGGCGGGCGGCGCTGCCTTGAGATGCGCGTGCGGTGAAGTGGCAACCTGCGCTGCGCGATCGGGCGGGATTATCGGTCTAATCTAACGGCCGGGGACAACGCGCGAAGGTATGGTTACGGACGATTGCCGCTCTGTCCAATTGGTACCTTGACATTCTACCTACATAGCGTATCATACTAGATAAGTATGGCTGACAAGAAGACCGATCTCATCCAAGGCACGCTCGATTTGCTGATTCTGAAAACCGTCGCGCACGAGCCGATCCACGGCTATGGAGTCGCGCAACGGATCCTTTTGACCTCGAAAGAGATTTTGCAGGTGCAGCAGGGATCGTTGTATCCGGCCTTGCACCGGTTGCAGCGGAAAGGGCTGCTGACGAGCGAGTGGAAAGAATCGGGCAGCGGGCCGATGGCGAAGTACTACTCGTTGACTGCCGCAGGGCGGAAAAGTCTGCAGGAAGAAAGAGCGCAATGGCAGCGCTATGCCGGCGCGGTGGCGCTGGTGCTGGAAGATTAGCGAGGAGGACTTATGCAATTCCCCTGGAATCGGATGGAGACGGAACTGAAGCGCGAGCTTGCCCATCACCTGCACGAGTTGACGGCGGAGTATCAACGCCGCGGATACTCTCGGGCGGAGGCGATGCGGATGGCGAAGCGGGAATTCGGCGGCGCCGAGCAGGTGAAAGAGAGGTGCCGGGACGAGCGGCGGTGGGCGTGGATGACTGGCATCCGGCAGGATGTGGTCTTTGCCTTTCGCCAGATGCGACGTTCCCCCGGCTTTGCCGTCACCGCCGTCCTTATCCTGACGCTCGGGATTGCCGCAAACGTCATCGTTTTCGGCGTGCTGCAGGCGTTGATTCTGCGGCCCCTCGATCTGCCCCATGCGGACCGGGTGATGACCCTTCAGCCCAAACGCGAGAGCCCCTTCGTCGCGTATCCGGAAGTGCGCGATGTACGCGATAGCAATACGGTATTTTCCGCTGTAGCCGCTTTTGAGGTGCACGATTTTGGTCTGGAAGCCAACGGCGCCACCCGGCCTGTCTGGGGGTGCGAAGTGAGTGGGCAGTACTTCGAAGTGGTCGGCATCAAGCCGTTCCTCGGGCGTCTGCTGCAGCGCGCCGATGACGATCATCCCGGCGCCTCGGAGGCCGCGGTGCTCTCCTGGCCGGCATGGAAGAGCGATTTTGGCGCGGACCCCAACATCGTGGGAACCACGGTCCGCATTGACAAGCATCCATACACCATCGTCGGCGTCACGCCTGAAAATTTCTACGGGACTGAAAAAATGGGCCAGGCTGACATTTTCGTTCCGATGGCGAATGAGGCGTCGCTGGACGGGGCCAACTGGCTTGATTCGCGGAGCTATAAGAATCTCTTTTCGATCGTGCGAGTCAAGGATGGCGTGACGATGCCCCAGGTGCAGGCTGAATTGGACACGATTGCCGCCCGCATTGCCCGGCAGTATCCGAAGGATGAGGAGGGTTTGGCCCTCAAGCTGGCTCGTCCTGGTATGATCGGTGATTTTCTCGGCGGGCCGGCGCGCGGTTTTCTGGCTGGGGTGATGGGGCTGGCCGGTATTCTGCTGCTCGCCGCCTGCGCCAACCTGGGCAGCCTGTTCGCAGCGCGTACGGCCGACCGCACGCGCGAGATTGCCATCCGCCTGGCGATTGGATCGAGCCGCTGGCGCATTCTCCGCCAGGTCTTGGTGGAAGCCTTTCTGATTTCGATCTTCGGGGGCGCGTGCGCCTGCGGCCTGGCGTGGATGGCCCTCGCCGGCCTGGCTGGCTGGCATCCACCCACCCCGTACCCGATGAAGTTCCTGGTATTGCCGGAGCCATCGTTGATCGCGATGGCGTTGCTGACCTCGGTGCTGGCCAGCGTACTGTTCGGGGTGACGCCGCTGCGGCAGATATTCAAGACCGATCCAAACGACGCGATTAAGAGCGGCGGAAGCCAAGGCTTCGCAGGACGCCGGTGGGCGCTTCGCGATTGTCTGCTGGCGGCGCAGATCGCGCTCTGCTGCGTCACCGTGACGGCTGCCTTTGTCTCGCTGCGCGGCTTGGGCAGAGCCCTCACCATGGACCTGGGTTTCAAGCCGCAAAATGCTGTGCGTACGAAATTCGATCTGAGCCAGGCGGGCTATACCAGCGATGCCGCCGCCGATCGCTTCCAGCGCCAGTTACTGGAAAGGATCTCGCAAGTCCCGGGAGTGGAAGCGGCAGGCTACGCGAATGCCACGCCCCTCGACATGGACACATCCGGCACTGCTGTCTTCTCGCAGCAAAGTATCGATTTCAAACCCTCAAGCAAAGCGTTCGATAGCTATCTCTACGAGGTCTCACCTGGATATTTGGCCGCCTCTGGAACGCCGCTGCTCGCGGGACGCGATCTGAGTTTTGCGGACACTGCGAAGAGCCCGGCGGTTGCGATTGTGAATCGGGAGTTCGCACGGCGGCTCTTCCGCTCGGAGGACGCAGTCGGACGTTATTTTAAAGACCGCTCCGGTGCGTCGATCCAGATCGTGGGCATCATGGCGGATGGAAAATACTTCACGCTCAGTGAAGATCAGGACCCCGCGGCGTTCTTCCCGATCTCGCAGAAAGGGAACACGAGCACGGCGCTTGTGGTCCGGACCCGGCGCGACGCGGCCGATATGGTAGCCACCATTCGCAAAGTAGTCCACGATCTGGACCACGCCGTTCCTATTCGGGAATCGGGCCCCTGGAACAGCCAGCTTGGAATGAGTCTCTTTCCCTCCCAGGCGGCTACAACCGCCCTCGGCCTTTTTGGCGCCTTTGGACTGCTGCTCTCGATCGCCGGAACCTTCGGCCTGGCCTCATATACGGTTAGCAGGCGGCTGCGCGAGCTGAGTCTCCGCGTCGCGCTGGGCGCCCAGGCGAAGCAGATTCTCTCAGCCGCGCTCGGCCGTATGCTGATCCTGCTCGCGAGCGGCTCTGTGGTTGGCATTGCGCTGGGCGCGGCGGCGAGCCGGCTCCTCTCGGCGATTGTCTTTCAGGCCTCGGCGCAGGATCCATTTGTGCTTGCCTGCGTCGCATTTACTATGGTGCTCACTGGAACACTTTCGGTCGCCGGTCCGGTGAGACGCGCCCTGAGTATCGACCCGGCAAAGATGCTCCGCGAACAATAATTTTCAGGCTGGAACTGAAAAGGCTGCGGCAACGGGCGGCTCATTTCCGAGAAGGAATTGAGTGACGCTCTCCGATGGTAGGATTGCGTGCCGGGGAGATCCGCACTGGCTATTCCTTGATCGGGTTGCTCGCTAGCAGTGCCCTCCGCTTCACCGGTGCTCGCAGATTAACATGCAAGTCCGTAGGGGCCGGGGCAAGGGGGCGCCTGTCACTTAACTTAACGTCTCCGATTCGAAGCGCGTTCACACGAGTGTGAACGCTGCACGCATAAGTGCGTGCGCCACGATTTGGTCGCCGAGCATTTCAATGAGCTATGCTATGAGCGGGAATCGCGTGATGATGGACCTTAAGATTTTACTCGATACGCCTCCGTGGGACTGGCCAAGGGATGCCGGTAAGTTGTTTCTTAAAATTCTGACCGATCGGAGGGCCGCTGAATCGGACCGGTTGATCGCCGCCGATCTGGCAGGTGACTTTACGGTGATCAACGACGATTTGGCAGGCGCCTTATTGGCCGTTGTGGGTAGCGCCAATGAGCCAGAGCAACTGCGCGCCAAGGCGGCGATTTCTTTTGGGCCGGCCCTGGAACAGGCCTACACGGACGAATTCGAGGACCAGGACGATGTACCCATTACCGAGCGCATGTTTCGCAAGATCCAAGAGTCGCTCGAGAAGCTCTACCAAGATAGCAGCACTCCCAAGGAAGTACGGCGGAGAATCCTCGAAGCATCGGTGCGCGCCCCCGAGACGTGGCACCAGGATGCGATCGGGGATGCATATTCCAGCGGAGACAGAGAGTGGATGCTGACCGCTGTGTTTTCGATGCGATGGGTTCGCGGTTTCGACGATCGGATACTGGCGGCCTTGAAGAGCGCCGACCCGGAGATCCACTATGAGGCGGTCGAGGCGGCCGGCAACTGGGAGTTGGACGCGGCCTGGCCGCACATCGTCAACCTCATCAAAGACAGTCACACGCCAAAGAACTTATTGCTTGCGGCTATCGGCGCCGTCGGCAGTATCCGTCCCGTGGAGGCGCGGAAAATCCTGGTAGAGCTTGCCGACTCCGACGACGAAGAAATCGCGGAGGCAGCCGACGAGGAGCTGTCGATGATGGAACCAGATTTAGACGACGAGGATGACGACGAACCCCTGCTCAACCAGTTCGAAAAACAAGACAATAAGTGGGTCAATTGAGTGTGGGCCTGGGACGGGGACGCGAAAAGAAACTCGGGCCACGCTACCTTTTTTGGCGAAGTCCGTCTGACTCTGAGTATTGTTCCTTAACTCCTCCGAGCCGAAGCGCGTTCACACGAGTGTGAACGCTGCACGCATAGTGCGTGCGCCACGGTTTGCGATGAAAAGTTGCAGCAGACAGGTAACAGACCACGAAAGGCGATGGTCTGTTCTACTTATTTTGCGTGCACGGCGTCAAACTCGGCGCCCTTTTCCTGGGTGGCGTACCGCCGCAGATCGGCAAGCGTCATCGTCACCAGGTCTTTCTCGATATCCTCGCCGGTTTCTACTAACTGGAGCAGGTGCGCCGCAGCCAGCCTGGAGCACCACGGGTCATCGATCTTGCGGCCGGTTTCGCGGCTCACGGTGAGAAGATCGGCGTGCTGCAACGCAATGGTCTTTTCCGTACGGCCTTCGTTTTCATCCACCAGGACGAACTTCACGTCGATAGTGTCGGAATGACGAATGGAAATGGCCGTCTGGAGCCACTTGAACATTACCTGGAACTTGCGGCCGAAGGGGTCCGGCCCAGCTTCGAACTGGCGAAAATTCAGCATCTATACGGTATATTGTGGCATAAGCCCGCGATTCCCATGAAAGCAGCAGAGCTCGTTTCCACTCGTCAATTCCGGTTGGCCGAAATGCCTGCCGAAGACCCCGCGCCAGATGAAATACAGGTGCGCGTGGATGCCGTCGGCATCTGCGGATCGGACCTGCATTACTATGCCGAAGGCGCGGTGGGCGATACGCCGTGCGTTTTCCCCATGGTGATGGGCCATGAGCCCTCGGGCACGGTGGTGAAGTGCGGCGCGGGCGTCACCGGATGGTCGCCCGGCGATCGCGCGGCGCTCGAGCCGGCGCTCTTCTGCTACCACTGCGAGTTTTGCCGCACCGGGCACTTCAATGTGTGCGCCAATATCCGTTTTCTGAGCACGCCCGGGTATCCAGGCTTCTTCCGCGAATTCGTCAACCTTCCCAGCGCCAATCTGCTGGCGATTCCGAAAGAGATGTCGATGGAACTGGCTACGCTCGCCGAGCCGCTGGCGGTGGCGCTGCATTCCATGAAGTTCGCGGCGCTTGACCCGGAGGATACGGTAGCCGTCTTCGGCGCCGGGCCCATTGGGCTGCTCACCATCGCCTGCGTGAAGATCGCCGGCGCGCAGCGTATCTGGGCGGTGGACCCGGTGGCGCATCGGCGCGACCTGGCCTTAGAGATGGGCGCCGACGTCGCCCTGGACGCGGTGGATGCGGCGCGCCAGATTGAGAGCGATACCGGCGGACGCGGCGTCGATTGCGCCATCGATTGCGCCGCCAAGGAACATACCACCAACGACGCCATCCGCGCCGTGCGCAACGCGGGCCGCGTAGTGATCACCGGCATCCACGCCCAGACCCACGTGCCGTTCGCGATGTCGCCGATGCGGCGGAAAGAGCTGGCGGTTTTCAACGTGCGCCGCTCTAATCACGAAACGCGCGACGCGCTGGAGATGCTCACGGAGCACGCCCGCTGGTTTGCGCCGCTGGTGACGCACACGCGTTCCATGGACCAGATCGCGGAAGCGTTCGCGATCGCCCACGATTACACGGACGGAGTTGGGAAGATGGTAGTGAAACCGTGACGAATGTTTCTCTCGGCAAGAACAAGATCAAGATCCTGCTGCTCGAGGGCGTTCATCAGAGCGCCGTGGAAGCCTTCCGCGAAGACGGCTACAGCAACATCGAGTATCACCCCAAGTCAATGGCCGAGCCCGACCTGCTCGCCGCCGCGGCCGACGCGCACTTTGTGGGTATTCGGTCGGCCACGCAATTGAACGCGGAATTCTTCGACCGCGCCACGCGCCTGGCCGGCGTGGGCTGTTTCTGCATCGGCGTCAACCAGGTGGATCTGGACGCCGCGCAAGATAAAGGCGTCCCGGTTTTCAACGCGCCTTTTTCCAACACGCGCAGCGTAGCCGAGTTAGTGCTGGCGGAAACCATCATGTTGTTGCGCGGCATTCCGCATCGCAACGCGGCCGCAAAACGCGGCGGCTGGGTGAAGACCGCGGCGGGGTCGCGCGAGGCGCGCGGTAAAAAGCTGGGCATTGTGGGATACGGCCATATCGGTTCGCAGATCAGCGTGCTGGCCGAAATGTTGGGCATGCAGGTGATGTTCTACGACGTCGAGACCAAACTGACGATGGGAAACGCCCGCGCCATGCCGTCACTCGACGCCTTACTGGAAGCGGCCGATGTGGTGACGCTGCACGTGCCGGAAACGGCGCAGACGCAGGGCATGATCGGCGCCGCGCAGCTGGCGCGCATGAAGCCGGGCGCGCACCTGATCAACGCTTCGCGCGGCACGGTGGTGGATATCGACGCGCTGGTGGAAGCGCTGCGTTCGAAACATATAGCCGGCGCGGCCATCGACGTGTTTCCCACGGAGCCCAAGACGGCGACTGACGAATTCCTTTCGCCGCTGCGCGCTTTCGATAACGTGATTCTGACGCCGCACGTGGGCGGCAGCACCGAGGAAGCGCAGCAGAATATCGGCATTGAAGTGGCGGGCAAGCTGATCAAGTACAGCAATAACGGGTCCACGCTGAGCGCCGTCAATTTCCCCGAGGTGTCGCTGCCGGAGCATCCGGGCAAGCACCGGCTGCTGCATATTCACCGGAATCAACCGGGCGTGCTATCGCAAATCAACGCGATTTTTTCGGAGCGCAGGATCAATATCGCGGGTGAGTATTTGCAGACGAATGCGCGGATCGGGTATGTGGTGATCGATGTGGAGGCGGACGATCGCGCGGAGACTCTGGAGGCAAAACGGCTGCTGGATGAGGTGCCGGGGACGATTCGGACGCGGATCTTGTATTAGTTTCTCTACTCATCCATGGAGACGGCTTCCCGGCGACTCCCGGCGAACCCCGGCGACAGGCCAGGAGGCCTGTCGTACTTCGCTATGATGAGGAGATGACAAGCACCCTTCCTCCCCTGGTGGAGAACCTTGCCCAGGCCACGATGGACCTGGACCGAGACTACGTTCTGCAAAACTACGCGCGCTATCCGCTGGTGGTGGCGCGCGGCAAGGGCTGCTACATTTACGACACGCAGGGGCGCCGCTATCTCGATTTCATCACGGGAATCGGCGTGAATGCGCTGGGGCACGCGCATCCGCGCATGGTCAAGGTGATTCGCGAGCAGGCGGGGCTGATCGTACACACGTCCAACCTCTACTATCACCAGTACCAGGGGCCGCTGGCGCAGCGCCTGGCGCAGATCAGCGGATTGCAGCGCGTGTTCTTCGCTAACACCGGATCGGAATCGGTGGAGTGCGCGCTGAAGATGATTCACTCGCACGGCCGGGCGATTCACGCGGATAAATACGAGATTATTTCGCTCGACAATTCGTTCCATGGCCGCACTATGGGCGCGCTATCGGTCACCGGCCAAACGAAGTACCGCGCCGATTTCGAGCCGCTGATACCGGGCGTGAAATTCGTGCGCGCGAACGATATCGAGGCGCTCGAAGGGGCGTTCAGCGAGCGCACGGCCGGCATAATGCTGGAGTTGATTCAGGGCGAGGGCGGCATCTATCCCATCACGCCGGAATTCGCGGCGAAGGCGCGCGAGCTGGCGGACCGGCACAACGCGCTGATGGTGGCCGACGAAACGCAGTGCGGCATCGGGCGCCCGGGAAAATACTTCGCGTATCAGTGCGCGGACCCGGTGATACTGCCGGACATCATGGTGGCGGCCAAGCCGCTGGCGTGCGGGATTCCGCTGGGCATCGTGGTGGCGAACGGGAAGGCCGCGGCCACCATCCGGCCGGGGATGCATGGTTCCACTTTCGGCGGCGGTGCGCTGGCCTGCCGCGCGGCGCTGGAGTTTCTGAATATTCTCGACGAACTGCTGCCCTCGATCGGACGCGTGGGCGCGTACTTCCACGCCCAACTGGACGATCTGGCGAAAAAGTTCGGCTTCGTCAAAGAAGTACGCGGGCTCGGGTTGATGCTGGGTATGGAGCTGGCGATTCCGGGGAAGCAGATTGTGCTCGATGCGCTGGCCGCCGGACTGCTGATCAACTGCACGCACGACACCGTATTGCGTTTTCTGCCGCCGTACATCGTGACGGAGAAGGAAGTGGACCGGGCGATCGGGTTACTGCGCAAGGCGATGGCGAAGGCGAAGTAGAGAGTTGGGCCGCCAGCTACTCATTTCTGGTGGCGTCCTCTTTGCGGCCGTCCTGGCGCCAGCGGCTTCTCCAGCCGGGGCCGCGCCGCATCATGTGCACCAGCCGCCGGAAGCCGCGCTGCCAATCCGGAAACAGATCGATGTACTGCAAATGCCGCTGGATGGACCGGGGCATCCTGCAATCGTCCAAGCGGACCGGCGCCAGATAGATTTCGTCGAGCGGCATGCGGCGCTCACAGTCCAGCCCGTAGCGGACCTCGGATTGAAAGCCGCCCTTCTTGTCCACTGAGTTGCGCGAAAAGCACGCCACGAAAAAATCCGACGATTCGATGGCGCTCTCGATGGCGCGCGGCCAGTTCTGCCCCGGCAGCAACTTGCGGACGTCCATCCAGGGACTGAATCCGGCGTCCTCGAGGGCGTCGTACAGCCGACTGGCGGGTATCGCGTCCTCGGTAACGTAGGCGATGAAGACTTGCGCCTGGCGGCGCGGTTCGAAGCGGAAGCCGTGCGGCCCATGCTCCTCGTCCGGATAGAAGACGCCGAGTCCATCGATTTCCACCGGCTTGCCGGCGGCTAATCCTTCAATTACCACGTTGGCGACTTGTTGGAGGTCCGCAGCCTCAATCCTGGGACGAGTCATCGCCACCCCCGTCGCGTTCAAACAGCGCGCGGCCGTCGCCATCGCGGGAAAAGGTTCCCAACCCGGGAAGGGAGGTTTTTCTGCCCCGGCGCAGGTCTGTCAGAATCTGGTTAACTACGCGGTCCACCCGGTCCGCGGCGGCGGCGCGGGTCATGCCCGATTGGCGCGCAATTCGCTTGGCAATATCCTGCTTTTTCATTCCGGTCCCACTGTAACAGTGCGATCGGGCGAAAACCGGCGGAAGGCTGGCTTGAGCACGGTCAAATTATTGATAAAAAAGGAGAAAGGGCTTGCTTGGCGAGTTGGAAAGTCCTGTGACTGCCAGATGAAGTGTTTTTAATTACAGGTTAAGCGACTCTTCATGTGGGATTAGCTATCATAGCCCAGAGACGATTTTAGATCGTCTAAATAACAAGGAGAAAAATTACCGCAATGAAGAAACTGATGACGCTGATGCTCGGCCTCGCCTTCCTTACCACCACCGTGGCCGTGACCTTTGCTCAGGATACGAAGTCCGACAGCACCGCCAAAAAGAAGAAGAGCAAGAAGAGCAGCTCGACCAAGAGCGACACCACCAAGGCCCTCTACTAAGCCGGGCTCCAACATTGCTGGGATTGCCGCGTAGCGCCTTCGATGTTCTGCGCGGCTCCCCACTCTTTGTTTCTCCTCTATTGATCCGGCGCTCGCCGATACTCCAGTCTGCGTATAATTCCCCCATTTCCAGTGCTTTCCCCGGAGTTCCATTGTTTTCCGGCGTGTAACCTTCTGTAAAGAAGGGACGCCCCTTGAATTTAAGATTCCATCGTTAGGCAGATATTCCCATGAAGTATGCTTTAGCCGTTTTTATCCTGACCGCTTTGAGCGTTTCCGGCGTTTCCGCCCAGACTGCGGCGCCTGCGCATATCACGGTTACCGGCACCGTCACCGAGGTCAATGCTTCCGCCAACCAGGTGAGCCTGAAGAGCGATAAGGGCGAGACCGTCGCCTTGACGCTTACCTCGCATAGCTTCGTCCTCCGCCTGCCTCCAGGGGAGACCGACCCCAAAAAGGCCGTCAAGATTGCCATCGGGGATTTGGCGACGGGCGACCGTGTGGCCGCCACTTATCAGCCGTCGAGCGATCAGAAGATCATGGAAGCGCGCACGCTGCTGGTGATGAGCAAGGCCGACGTCGCCGAGGTCCATCAAAAAGAAGAGGAAGATTGGCGCAAGCGCGGAACCACCGGGCTCGTGACGACGGTCGATCCGGCCAGCAAGGTGGTCACGATTAAAGTGGGGGCGAAGGAAATTAAAGTCGAGCCCGGCGAGAAGACCGAGTACTTCCGCTATTCGCCCGATTCCGCGCAATTCAGCGATGCCAAGCCCAGCGTGTTAGCCGATATCAAGCCGGGCGATCAGCTCAAGGTGCTGGGCGACAAAACGCCGGAAGGCGATGTGAAAGCCGAGAAGGTGGTTTCGGGCGCTTTCCGCCAACTTGCCGCAACCGTGAAATCGATAGACGCCGCAACCGGTGAAATCACGGTGGTGGATTTGGCGACCAAGAAGCCGCTTGCCATTCGAGTGACGGCGGATTCGTCCATGAAGAAGTTGACCGATCAGATGGCTCAAATGCTGGCTCGCCGTTATGGCGCGGGCCGAGGCGCCGGCCGAGGCGCTCAGCCAGCCCCCGACCAGGCAGCCCAGCGCGGCGGCGGCGGGGGCGGAGCAGGCGGACCGGGCGGACCGGGCGGGCGTGGCGGCCGCGGCGGCGATATCGGACAGATGATCGACCAGCTTCCTCCTATTCACGTGGCAGACCTGAAACCGGGCGACGCGATCATGGTGCAAACCACGGTCGGCAGCGCCACCACGCATCCCACGGCCGTAACCCTGCTGGCCGGCGTGGAACCGATTTTGACCGCGGCTCCGAACTCGACTCGCGACATCATGTCCGGCTGGAATCTGGGCGGCGGTGGCGGCGAAGGAAACTAGCGGTTTCGCAATCGACAAATTCTTGAAAGGCTTATTAGTGAAAACGAGAGATAGAGAAAGTATGGCCAACCTGCGAAGGATTTGCATTTTGCTTCTGGCAGCCGCGCTGACGTTTTGCACTGCGCAGGCTCAACAGACCACGGGAACTATCAAAGGAACCTTGCTGGACGATTCCGGCGCCAGCGTCCCGGCGGCTAACGTCACTCTCACCGGTCCCGGCTCCACCAAGACCGTGAAGACCGCTCAGACGCAGGCGGATGGAACCTATTCGTTCACCGGATTGCTCCCTGGCCAATACACAATGGGAGTGGTGTTTCCGGGATTCGCCACCGTCTCCAAACCGGTGACCGTCGCGGCTGGCCAGACACTGACTGTCCCGGTCCAATTGAGCGTCGCGGCAGAGAAGCAGTCGGTCGAAGTAAAGGGTGAATCCACGGTTACCGTCAGCGTGGAGCCGGACAACAACGCCACGGCGTTGGTAATCAAGGGCGAAGACCTGGCGTCTCTGCCGGACGATCCGGACGATCTGGCGGACGCGCTGCAGGCGCTCGCCGGTCCCGGCGCCGGTCCCAATGGCGGCCAGATCTACATCGACGGCTTCAGCGGCGGCCAGTTGCCTCCCAAGGAATCCATTCGCGAGATCCGCATCAACCAGAATCCGTTTTCGGCGGAATTCGATCGCCTGGGTTTCGGCCGCATCGAAATTCTGACCAAGCCCGGCAGCGACCATTTCCACGGGACCATCCGGTATAACGATACGGATTCGCTGTTCGATTCGCGCAACCCGTTCGAAAATTCCAAGCCGAATTACTCGGTGCGGAATCTATCGGGTAACGTCGGCGGCCCGATGAGCCACCGGTCGTCGTTCTTCCTCGACGTGAGCCGGCGAGCCATCACCGGCAACGCGATAACTTTAGCGACCTATGTCGACCCGTCGAGCTATGCGCTAGTACCGGTCAACACGCCGGTGGTAACGCCCACCATACAGTACAATATCAGCCCGCGCCTCGATTATCAGTTGAGCACAAACAATACGCTGACCGTGCGCTTTGAAGACCGTTGGAACACGAACAATAATTCCGGGCTGGGCGGCTACAAGCTGCCGCCGGGTTTTGCGGTGGGGACAGATATTATTCCTCCTTCCGATTTCGCCTATACTTCGTCCGGCGACGCGCAGAACCTGATGATCACAGAGACCAACATCCTGACTCCCAAGATAGTGAACGAGACGCGGTTCCAGTTCACGCGCACCTGGCTCGACAACGCCGGCAACTATACTCCGACGATCAACGTAGCCGGCGAGTTCGAGACCGGCGGCAACGGCGTCGGCGACATGCACGATTTGCAAAAACACTTCGAGCTGCAAAATTATACGTCGATCTCTCACGGAACGCATACCATCCGCTTTGGCGCGCGGGTTCGCCGCGACAGCGACCAAAACAACAATCCCGCCGATTTCAACGGCACCTTTACGTTTCTTGGCGGCAACGAGCCGGTGCTGAATTCAGCCAATGCGATTGTTTACAACAACGGCGTCGAAGAGACCTCTTTGCTTACGGCGGCCCAGCAATATATTCGCAATCTGCAGTTGACGGCCGCCGGACTGTCACAGACAGTCATTCAAACGCTGGGCGGCGGCCCATCGCGATTCACTATCCAATCCGGCCTGTCATACATCAGCTACATCCGGTATGACGCCGGTCCGTTTATACAAGACGACTGGCGCGTCAAGCCCAATCTCACGTTGAGCCTCGGGTTGCGCTACGAGGTACAGAACCTGGTCGGCGGCACGCACGATTTCGCGCCGCGCCTGGGCTTCGCATGGGCGCCGGGGAACTCAAAGAACGGACGGCAGAAAACCGTCATCCGCGGTGGTTTTGGCATTTTCTACGACCGGGTGAGTTACACCGACTACGAACAGGCCGCGCTGAACAACGGCGTGAATCAACTGCAGTATGAGGTGTATAACCCGACGTTCTATCCGAACATTCCGCCGCCCTCGTCGCTGAGTTTGGGGACGAACGCCACCTATATAGTCGATCCCAAACTACGCGCCGATTATAGCTTGCAGAGCGCCATCGGCGTGGAACGCCAGTTGCCCAAAAACACCAGGCTGTCGGCGACCTACACTTACGATCACTCGGAGCACCTGGCGCAGACGATTCCCATCAACACTCCGTTTCCAGGGACATTCAACCCGGAACTGCCGCTTGGTCCCACCAATGGCGTGTTCCCCTACGGTTACAATGCCGGTAATATATTCGAATTCGAGTCGGGCGGCAAATTCAATCAGAGCATCGTGATGGTGGGGTTGAACACTGCCGTCACCAAGAATATCTCGATCAATGCGAACTACCAGCTCACCTATGCCAAGGATCTGCCTAGCACGCCCAGCGATCCTTACGATTTCAACCTCGATTATGGCCGGTCGAATCTGGATCGCCGGAACAATCTGAGTTTGTTCGGCAACATTATCGCTCCGCTCGGCATCCGGATCGCTCCGTTCATTACGCTGCGGTCGGGCGCGCCTTACGACGTCGAGATAGGCGAGGACATTTTCGGCGATACCTATACCAATGTCCGGGCGGCTTACGCACCGGCCGGCGCGGCGTGCGGCGGCGACGTCGTATGCACGAAATTCGGCGACTTCAGCACGGCCGTCACCGCGACCAATCTGGCGAATCTGGTCCCGAGAAATTTGCTCAGCGGGCCATCGCTAATTTCGGTGAATGGCCGAATTTACCGGATCTTTGGCTTCGGCCCCAGGCGCGGCGGCGGCGTGGATCCTAATGCCGCGAATGGTCCGGGCGGCGGCCCCGGTGGCGGTGGTCCGGGTGGCCGTGGCGGTGGCGGCTTCGGTGGCGCTGGCGGCGGTGGCGGCGGTGGTGGCCGCGGCGGCGGTGGCGGCGGTATGCGCATGGGACCTACCGGTGGACGCGGCGGTGGCGGCGGCCTGACCGAGCATCGCTTTAACCTGACGGTGGGAGTGAACGTGACCAACATTCTCAACCACTTCAACCCGACCGGCTACGTCGGTAACCTGACCTCGACGTTTTTTGGCGAGCCCACGGGCGCGAACACCAGCTTCGGCGGAGGCGGCATTGCCGCTGCCGGCGCCGGCTCCAGCGCCAACAACCGGAGACTTGATTTCTCAGTTGCGCTGAACTTCTAGGCGTTGGTGGGACGGATCATCGCCTTAGAAGCGATCGTCTGTACCACCTGCACCAAAAGCCATCAAGACGCGCCGGACCTTCCCAGGCTCCGGCGCGTTCTGCTTTAATAGATGGCTGGCGCCTGTTTTCCCCATGAACATCTCAGTCAAAGGCGAGTATGCCTTGCAAGCCATCTTCGATCTCGCTTCGCAGCGCTCCGGCGAGCCCATCAAAATCGCCGAAATTGCGCAGCGCCAGAAGATTCCACAGAAATTCCTGGAGCTGATACTGGCCGGACTCAAGCAGGCCGGATTCGTCGAATCGCGCCGCGGCGCTGAGGGAGGATATCTGCTGGCGCGCGCGGCCGATTCCCTGACCGTGGGGGAAGTATTGCGCTTCGTCGAGGGGCCGCAATCGTCCAAAGGCCGTCCCCGCCGCAAAGCCGGCACGCCTTTCACCGATATGTGGCAGCAGGTGGACCGCGCCGTCTCGGAGGTGATCGATAAGACCACCTTCGCCGAGTTGGCCCGGGCCTGGACCGACCGGCAGAATCGCCACGTGCACACCTGGGAGATCTAAGATTGCGTATTTTCGAAGACAATTCGCTGAGTATCGGACGCACTCCACTGGTCCGTCTCAATCGTGTTACAGACGGCGCCAAGGCGCTGGTTCTCGGCAAGATCGAAGGCCGCAACCCGGCGTATTCGGTGAAATGCCGCATCGGCGCGGCCATGGTGTGGGACGCCGAGAAGAGCGGCGTACTGACGGCGGGCAAGGAGCTGATTGAGCCAACCAGCGGCAACACCGGCATCGCGCTGGCCTTCGTGGGGGCGGCGCGCGGCTATCGCGTCACGCTCACCATGCCCGAGACCATGTCCGTGGAGCGCCGCAAGGTGCTTCAGGCCCTGGGCGCGAAACTGGTGCTCACCGATGGCGCCGAAGGCATGGCCGGCTCCATCGCCCGCGCCGAAGAGTTAGTTGCGCAAGACCCGCAACGCTTCGTGATGCTGCAACAGTTCCAGAACCCGGCCAACCCTCTGATTCATTTTCGGACCACAGGGCCGGAAATTTGGGGGGATACCGAGGGTTCGATCGACGTGCTGGTCAGCGGCATCGGCACCGGCGGCACCATCAGCGGCGTCTCGCGCTACATCAAAAAGGAAAAGGGAAGGAATATTCTATCGGTGGGGGTGGAGCCGGCGAACAGCGCGGTGATCGCGCAACATCTGGCAGGCTTGCCGCTGAAGCCGGGGCCACATAAGATTCAGGGCATCGGCGCCGGCTTTATTCCCGGCACGCTCGATCTTGCCATGGTGGATCGCATGGAAACGGTGACCAATGAGGAATCCATCGACATGGCCCGCCGGCTGGCAAAGCAAGAGGGAATTCTGGCCGGCATTTCGTGCGGCGCGGCAGTGGTGGTGGCGGTGCGCCTGGCGAAGGAACCGGAATTCGAGGGTAAAACTATCGTGACCATATTGCCCGATGCCGCCGAGCGCTATCTTACCAGCAGCCTGTTTGAGGGAATGCTTGACGACTGAGAGAAAGAGTAGCGGGCGCGGTTTGGGTGATAGGGGTGAGTGCGCCCGCTGTCGTAACGGGGATTTAATTATAAGACGGCGAAGTACGCGAGTCATGTTACAGGTTGGGGTAATTATTTGGTCTGACAATAGAGTCATTTTCAGGTAGCCCTTTTGAGCTATGTTGCGGACAGTTATCATCTTCCCGATCGTATGCGCCGCACTGATGGCGCAAGATACGCCGCCGCAGACCACCGCGCAGCCCGCGCAGACCACCGCGCCGCCCGCGCCTGTCGCGCCCGCGCCGCCCAAATTCCAAAACGACGGCAAGCCTATTACTCTGCCGTTTCAATGTACAGCCGAAGATATCCGATGGGCCGGCATGACATGTTCGGAGGATGAGCCGTGTCCAATTTATTTGGAACTTTCCGCCGCCGAGGGAGTGGGCGAACACATCTTTGCCGCGGGTAACATTCATTCAGATACCGTAACTCTTTACTCAGTGCTCCTGAGCACCGACGACGGTGGCCATACGTGGAGCCAGGGCGCGGATCTCTTCCGCGGCGCGGGGCTGGACCATATCCAATTCCTGGACCCTCTCAACGGCTGGATCAGCGGACAAACTCTATTCCCGATTTCGCAGGATCCATTTTTTCTACTGACATCCGATGGCGGCGCGACCTGGCGCGCAAAGCCCATTTTCGACGAGAGTCACTTCGGGGGGATCCAACAGTTTGCGTTTGATTCGAAGACCACCGGCGGCGTGATTCTGGATCAAGGGCCGGGCAGCGATTCGGATCGCTATTCACGCTACGAAAGCATGGATGGCGGCGAGACCTGGCTTCTCAAGGAACAAAGCAAGAAGCCGCTGCAGTTAAAGCGCAGCGCCACCCCGGCGGCGAACTGGCGCGTGCGCGCCGAGGCTGCCACGCGCTCTTACCGCCTTGAGCGCCGCCAGGGCGACCGGTGGATTTCGGTTGCCGCCTTCTCGGTGAGGCTGCCGGTTTGCAAACCGTAGCAGGCTGGTCAGAAATAACCTTGCCATTTCGAGATGGCGCGGGAGGCGCGAAGCGCGTTCACACGATTGTGTGAACGCTGCACGCAAAGTGCGTGCGCCACGCCAGGTACTGACTACGCTACTCATCCAGGCGCCACGCGTCTTACGTCCACACTTGTGTCTGGAAAGTGGACAGCCTGACAAGAAGGTTGACGGCCTGTTCCAACCGGCTTACAGGATGCCCGAACCAACCGCATTGAGAATAAGCCGCTTGTGATACGGCTGCGTTTGGCCCGCAGGCTGCCTAAGACGAAGACTGAGGGCAATGCCCGGGGCCGGCGTTGGGTAATTGCTTCGAGGAGAAAGAGCCATGTCGAGAAATTTTGCGCATTGGCTGGCGCTGACGCTAGCCGCATTCGCCGTTTCAATCGGACACGCGGGATCTAACATTGGATCTGCCACAGGATCTGCGACAGCCTCCGCCAAGCGGAACGCATTGTGGGTTTACTCGGTTACTTCCCTTCCTAATCCCGTCACGGACACGGCGACGCGCGATGCCCTCATCCAAGACAGTTCCGCTAGCGGCGTCAACATGCTTTACCTGAGCGTTTATAGTTCCACGCCGAACAGCGCCGGGCGCTATATGTACGACGACAGCGACATCGCGGACCTGATTGGCAAAGCCCACGCCGCAGGGACGCAGGTGTATGCCGCTTACGGAGACTCCGATTGGCCGACGCTGGGCTGCGGGGCGTCCGCGTTCCCGATGCAGCGCATGGCGGAGGTTATCGCTTATAACTCCGCCAACCGGTCCGCTATGTTCGACGGCGTCATTCTGGACGTCGAACCTTCCGGCACGCCCGATTTTCCAGCGCTTCTGACACTGTATCAATGTTTCCAGCAACAGACCCGGGCGAACGGCATGGGCATTTCGGCTGCCATCAGCGCTTTCTGGACTACCACGGTCACATTCAACCAGGTCACCGAGGCAGCCTACGAACAGATTGTCGATTTGAAGCTGAACAATGTGGTGGTGATGGGCTACAGGAACTACGCGGGCACGGCGGACTGCACTCAAGGAGACGGGGTGGTTTGTCTTGACGAGAGTCTGATTGCCTATGCGAACAGCGTCTCCCAAGGCAACACGATCCTGATTGGTTTAGATACCGATAACCCGGCAACCTCCGGCAGTACGGCGGAGGAGACGTTTTTCTCCATGGGTCAAGCGGCGATGAACGCCGTGGCGCAATCCGTCTTCAATCAGTTCGCCGCCGCGAACCAAATCTTTGGCGGCTTTTCGATTCACAATTATCGGGATTCGTATTTGAACGGGCAACTCTCCGGCTGGTCCGCCACAAACCCGGCGCCTTTGATTCCGGCGCCCCAGTTCACAGTGGCCGCGGTGACCAACGACGCCAGCTTTGCCAGCGGGAGCGTTGCGCCCGGAGAAGCGATCGCCATCTTCGGCGTGAATCTGGGTCCCGCCACGGCGCAGGTTCTCGAAGTCGCCAATGAGAAAGCGACTACGAATCTGGGGGGCGTTCAGGTTCTGTTCGACGGCAATCCGGCGCCGATGGTGTTGGCTTCTTCCGGCCAGCTCGCCGCCATCGTGCCTTTTGAAGTCAAAATCGACTCCACGACGACAATACAAGTCATGTACGGCGGCGTTGTATCCGCCGCTGTGGCAGCGCCGACAACCGCCGCCGCTCCCGCCATCTTCACGGCGGACTCTTCCGGCAAAGGTCAAGGCGCAATTCTGAATCAGAACTATTCGTACAATAACTCGTCGAATCCCGCAGCCGCAGGCTCGGTAGCGATGCTCTACCTGACTGGCGCCGGAGCAATGACTCCCGCCGCCGTCGATGGCTCGGTAAACGCAAACCCCGCATCACTCGGTCAAACCGCGCTGCCAGTGACGGCGCAGATCGGCGGCCGGCCGGCGACTGTGCTGTATGCGGGCAGCAGCGAGGGAATTGTTTCCGGCGTGATACAAGTCAATCTGGTTGTGCCGAGCGGTCTTTCGGCGGGAGCCCAACCCGTCATGGTGCAGGTCGGTGGAGTGGCAACGCAGGCTGGCGTAACTATTGCAGTTCAGTGAGGCCCAGGTGCAGCGCAGTTCTCTCGCTTAGCTGGAAGCGTCGACGGTGCGGACGTCGTAGGCGTCCATCCATGGGTCGACCGTAAGCAGCGTAAGGTTTTCACATTGGGCTTGCGCGATCAGGATGCGGTCGAACGGGTCGGCGTGATGGAGTGGAAGGTGGTGGACCGCTGCCGCATGCTCGAAGGTAATAGCAAGAGAGCGCACGCCCAATTCGTTCACCAGCTTTCGCGTCCAATCCTCCGGCGGATCGAATGGATCCAGGCGTCCGAGCGCGGCTTTGATCGAAATCTCCCAAATGTTGGCGGCGCTCACCCAAACCGCCGCTTCCGGGTGGAGCAGGGCCTTTTTGGTCCGTCGGCCTATTTTGGAGCTGCCTTCCATCCACCAGATCAGAACGTGCGTATCGAGCAGGAAGTTCACGATTAAATGCCAAAAGCTTTGGCGATTTCCGGCGGCAGAGGATCGTCAAAGTTGTCCTTCATGTGGATGCGGCCTTTCAGCGCGCCGAAGGAGCGGCGAAAATCGTTTTTCTGCAAAGGCATCAAGCGCGCAACGGGTTTCCCCGCTTTGGCGATGATGATCTCCTCGCCAGCCTCGACTTCGGCCACCAAGCTGGAAAACCGAGTCTTTGCGGCATGGATGTTGATGGTCTTCATAGGACTAAGCTTAGTCTAGCATGGAGGTGCGGCTAATGGAAATTGTGGGAAGGCGACGCTGCCCCTGCGCGCAACGCGGCCACGCGCCCGGCCTTCACTGAGATCACTCCGTCCAGATTCTGCAATACGCCGTCGATGATCAGGAACGGCTCGCCCAGCACTGCGAACTTGAAGCGGTCGAACGTGCCCGGAGTGACGATCGCGTTCATGACTCCGGTCTCGTCTTCCATGCTCAAAAACACGAAACCCTTGGCCGTGCCAGGACGCTGGCGGACGATCACCGATCCGGCGATGCGGACAATACGGCCGTCCTTCACGCGCGCCAGATCGGCCGCGCGAATCACGCCCAGCGCGTCCATCTCCGCGCGACGGTAAGCCATGGGATGCTTGCCGACCGTCAGCCCCGTCCCGCGGTAATCCGCCCACAGGCGTTCCTCGGTGTTCATGCGAGTGAGCGGGGAAGCGCCGTCTTTCTCTTCGAGCGATTCCAGCAGCGGACCAACCGGCCGTATGGAGCGCTGCGCCTGCCACAGCGCGTCGCGGCGATGGATCTTGGGGTTCGGATTCAGCGCGCCGGTCGAATTCAATGCGGCGCTCGAATGCAAGGCGCCGACCGAATTCAACGCGCCAATCTCGGCCAGGCGGTTGATCTCATCTTTGCGCAATTCGGGAACGCGCAGCGCCAGATCGTCGATGCTGGTGAACGGCCGCGCGCGCAAGATGGCGCGGGCAGCCTCTTCGCGCAGCCCCTTGGCATAGCGCAAGCCGAGGCGCAGGGGCGAAGCGTGGACGAATGATTGACCAGAGGCATGACCTGGCGCTACCGTACACAGCCAGTCCGATTCGTGGATATCCACCGGCAGCACGCGCAGCCCGTGCCGCTGCGCGTCCTTAATCAAAATGGCGGGCGAGTAGAAGCCCATCGGCTGGTTGTTCAGCATGGCGCACGTGAACACCGCCAGATAGTGGCACTTCAAATACGCGCTGGCATAGGCCAGCAGGGCGAAGCTGGCGGCGTGCGATTCCGGAAATCCATACAGCGCGAACGCGGTGATGGAATGTACGATGGCGTCCTGCGCTTTGCCCGTAATGCCGTTGCGGTCCATGCCCGCGCGCAGCGACACTTCGATATCGGCCATGCGCTTCTCGGAACGCTTGAAACCCATGGCGCGGCGCAGCTCTTCAGCCTGGCCGCCGGTAAAACCCGCTGCGATCATCGCCATCTTCAGCAATTGCTCCTGAAACAGCGGCACCCCCAGCGTGCGCCGCAACACGGGTTCGAGCGAAGGATGCAGACAATCGGGCTTCTCCCTGCCCTGCCGCCGGTTCAAATAGGGATGCACCATTTTGCCTACGATGGGGCCCGGCCGGATGATGGCCACCTGCACCACGATGTCGTAAAACTTCGCCGGTCTCATGCGTGGCAGCGACGCCATTTGCGCGCGGCTCTCCACCTGAAACATGCCGATAGTGTCGGCCTTTTGCAGCGCTTCAAACACCGCAGCGTCGTTCTGCGGCAGATGCCCCAGGTCCACCGTTTCGCCGTAGACTTCGGGAATGAGCTTGATGGCGTCTTCAATCACCGCCATCATGCCCAGGCCCAGCAGATCGACTTTGATGATCCCCATATCGGCGCAGTCTTCTTTATCCCACTGCACTACTACGCGGCCCGGCATAGTGGCGGGCTCGAGCGGCACGACGGAATCGAGCTGCCCCTGGCAGATCACCATGCCGCCCGAGTGCTGGCCGAGGTGCCGCGGCATGTCTTGCGCCAGTTGGTATAGCTCGAAGAATTTGCGCACGCGCGGATGAGCGAGGTCGAAGCCGGCTTCGCGGAATTTGCGCTCGGTGGTGTCTTTCGGATCTTTCCATTCCCACGCGCCCGCCAATGCGGAGAGCTTTTCGAGCGTGGTAATTTCGAACCCCAGCGACTTGCCCACTTCGCGCGCGGCCGAGCGCCCGCGATAGGTAATGACGTTCGCCGTCATGGCCGCGCCCAGCTTGCCGAAGCGTTGATAGACGTATTGAATGGCGCGCTCGCGCTTATCGCCGCTGGGAAGATCGATATCGATATCGGGCCACTCGCCGCGCTCTTCGGAGAGAAAGCGCTCGAAGAGCAGATCCATGCCCACCGGATCGACGGCGGTGATTTCGAGCGCGTAGCAGACCGCGCTGTTGGCGGCCGATCCGCGCCCCTGCGCCAGAATATCGTTTTCGCGGCAGAACTTCACGATGTCCCACACAATCAGGAAATAGCCCGGCAGCTCGAGCTTTTCGATCAGCGCCAGCTCGCGCTCAATCTGCCGCCGCGCGCGCTCGTAGTAAGGGTTGTAGCGCCGCCGCGCGCCTTCATCCACGCGCTGGCGCAGGAAGGTCATCATGGTCTCGCCTTCGGGCACGGGGTAAAGTGGAAACCGGTAGCCGAGATCGGCCAGCGTGAACTCGATCCGCGACGATATTTCGGCGGTGTGCGCAATGGCTTCGGGAATATCGGCGAAGAGCCGTGCCATTTCAGCGGGAGTTTTGACCCGGCGCTCGGAGTTGGATTCGAGCAGCCGCCCGGCATCGGCGAGCGTGGTCTTATGGCGCACGCAGGTGAAGACGTCGAGCAGCTCGCGCTGCGCGGGCGTGACGTAAGCGGGATTGTTGGTAGCCACCAGCGGGATGCCCAGCCGCCGCGCGCGCTCCACAATCGCCTGATTTTCGGCCTCTTCTCCGCGAATCGAGTGGCGTTGCAGCTCGGCATATAGATAACACGCGCCGTGACGCTTGCCGAAGATATCGAGCAGGCGCTGGTCCGGATGGCGCGTGATGCAGATCAGCCCGCGCGCGAATTCGGCCAGATCGTCGAGCGTCGCCGCGCCTTCGCCTTTCTTCGCGCGCAGCTTCATGCGCGTGACTAAGCGGCAGAGATTTCGATAGCCTTCGCGGGTTTCGGCGAGCAGCGGATAGCTCAGCCCATTGGTGCAGGAAATTTCCGACCCGATATGCGCGCGCACTCCGGCCTTCTCCGCCGCCATGTGGAAGCGCGGCGCGCCGTAAACGCCGTTGCGGTCCACCAGCGCCATGGCCGGCATTTCGAATTGCGCGCAGGCGCCGGCGAGCTCCTCGGGCACGCATCCGC
>JBEKNN010000108.1:0-27760 GCA_049522755.1 Bryobacteraceae bacterium
TCACCGAGCTGTTCACCGCCTCCAGCGGACTGCTGACGGCTTCGACCGTGACCGTCTCGGACGCGGTGCCCACCTCGAGTTTCAGGTCCACGCTGATTCTCGATCCGACATCGAGTTGAACGTGATCTTCGAGGGCCTTGCGGAAGCCGGAGACTTCGGCGCTTACTGTGTAGTCGCCGGGCAGTAGGGAGGGGAAGATGTATAGGCCCGCGTCATTGCTGACAGTGGACAGCGACACTCCCGTCTTCACATTTCGCGCAGTTACCGCCGCTTTGGGAACCGCCGCCCCGGATGAATCGAGAACGGACCCGTAGAGCGATGCGTTGGTGGTTTGTGCGGCTCCGTTCGCTGCAATCAGAAGCAGAGCGGCTACAATTGCGATGCGTTGGTACACACGTCGATATACACGTAGATACACCTCAGCCTCCTAGCTCCGCGACCTTGTGACGATTGGTCGGGGAGCACGCAAATGAGTCACCGGTTTTTAAAGATGTGGAAAGGCTACTGGCTCATTGCGAGCGCCTCACCCATAGGCGCATACAGGGCGCTAAGTCCTGGAACTTCTGGTACAGATTAAAGGAAGTATATAACGAGCCTCTGCGGGTTGCAAGGACTAATTGTCAAGTAATTGTCAAAGGTCCAAATTGTGGGGATGAGAGCCAGCCGCTTACCGCAAGCGGGAGGCGGCGCTGCGCAGTTGCGGGTCGGGGCTGCGGGCGGTGTCCGCGCCTTCCTGAACGTTCCCACGCGCAGGGATCTGGCCTACTAAGGCAAAGTGCGCCTCATAATAATCGGGGTTCAGTTCGATGGTCCGTCGGAACTGCCTCTCGGCTTCGGCGCTGTCGCCTCTTAGAGCGAACATGCTGCCCAGATAGTAATGCGCATCGGCCAGGCTGGGATCGATCTCGGATGAGCGTGTCGTCAGAAACTTCCGCCGCCACTGACGAGTTGCGTCTTTTGCCTGACCAAAAGAGAATGGCTGGGCATATATTTCCCTGCGGCTGACTCATCGCAGACCTACGCGGGTCTGATAAAATCACCAGCGCGGCGCGTTTGGGCCATTTGGAGGAACGCTGGGAGGAGCGGGAGTGGCCATGACCTATCTTACGGCTATAACAGCCGTCAGAAAAGATAAAAATCAAAGGCGTCCTGGAATACCCCCTCTTGGTGACGTACACCCGTCGTCCGTCATGCCCTTGACTTTGTTGTTATTATATATTGCTGACGGAGAGCAGCGATGCCGCCACCCGCCGGCGCGCCCTTAATCTTCATGCCCGCCAGAAACCGGTCGATCACGGATTTTGGGTGCCTGGCGAAGCGTGTACCTGACCAAAAAACTGCGCCATCCGCACGAAGCCACCGATGGGTATACACCCCTGCCCTATCATGTAGGGTTAGCGACAGACGGCCAAGCTATAGCGGGTTCTGCTCGACGTCCCAACTGGCCTTGGCGAGATTTCTATCTCGCGGTAAGTGTCTCAAACTTCTGTAAATAGGCCGTCACCAAAGTGGCTGCCGCGCCCGAGGAGCAGTGGGCCGCGGATGGGTGCCTCGAAAATAAGGGTCAGTTGGGCGGACAGAGAGTCCCGAGGGCCCTTTTGGAAGTCGATGACCTCCACCGTTTGCGGTATAGGAAGTGAGCGTCGGGCGCATTCGGCTTTGAGGTCGGAGGCGATAAAGTCGGGAATTGATAGGGTCGGTTTCGGATGGCGTGTTGGGCGATAGGGTGTGACACTGCGCCAGAAACGGCAGAGCCCGAACACCTTGTCGCTGTTCGCGGAAATCGGCGCGAGCCGGAGCTTGCCTCTGGGGCCACAATTCCAGGTCCTCAACGGCACGTGCTAGGGTGTCCCAGGATCTGACCGTTTGAGACGTCCGGTCGCAGAAATCAGGCGCGATGATAGCCA
Organism: Bryobacteraceae bacterium; assembly: GCA_049522755.1. GTDB lineage: Bacteria > Acidobacteriota > Terriglobia > Bryobacterales > Bryobacteraceae > PALSA-243. The sequence continues at coordinate 1,908 of JBEKNN010000108.1, forward strand.
CGCGATTGAGTTGAGACTCGCCCAAGTAAGAGTATGCAGCGAAGCACAGTCCCGACGGCGTATTGGCAACAGACAACCCGATCCGTCGGCCCATTCTGATGACGGCAATACCGTCCTTCGTGCGAGAATTTGAGGCTCTTCGACACTGTGCCTCTTGACCCTCGACCATCCATAGACGAGCGCAGTCGAACCTTCGGCGCGCGGCGAGACCGACCTCCTTTAATACCAACGCGCAAGAGTTGGTATTCGCGCTGCACCTACGATGCCGAGTACGTTGTGCTCTATCGAAAGGAGAATCTCTATGACGAAACGCTCACTTTGGATTCCGATTATGCTCGCCGCCGGCGCCGGCGTAGTTCTGGCCGTCGCGGTATCCACCGATTACGACCATTCGGTGGATTTTGCCGGGTATCACACTTATTCCTGGCTCAAAATTCAGGCGCCCGATTCCATCTGGGAAGACCGCATCAGGCATGCCGTGGATTCTGAACTCAGCAGCAAGGGGTTTACCATACAACCCGCTGACGGGCAGGCCTCCCTGGCGGCCTTCGGTTCGACTCACACCCAACCGCGGATGGAAACCTTCTACACCGGCTTCGGTGGCGGTTGGCGCTGGCGTGAATTTGGCGATGGCTTCGCAACCACTACCGTCGAGAAGACACCCGTGGGGACACTGGTGCTCGACATCTTCGACTCCACTTCGAAAAAGCTGATCTGGCGCGGAACCGCCAGCGACGTCCTCTCGGACAAGCCGGAGAAGAACGAAAAGAAGTTGGAGAAGACGTTGACCGAAATGTTCAAACACTTTCCGCCGCCGCCTAAAGTGTAACCGGAAGACCTCGCCCCTCCTGGCGGGGGTCCTCCTTACTGAACCGGCGCAGGCGCGTTGGATTCCGGGGGATCCCCGCTTTTCATTCGGGCAGAAAGACCACTCCGCAATGCAAATCGCACCGATCGCCGGAAGCTGTGATGGTGAAGTTCGACGTAATAAAGCCGCGTGCGCCGGCGAATTGGCCTTCCCCCGCCTCTATCTGCCAACTGACCGCCCCTGCGATCATACCCGGTTCAAAGCCCGGTGATACGTGTCCGTTGCCTGCCGACGAAAACTTGAGGGTGTGCCCGGTACCATCGCCGAATGTGATCTCACCGGCCTCCTGAAACTCGTCGGAGGCAGTGAGCCACAGTTCCGACTCGAAGAAGGCGAGTTCGCCATCGGAGTGGGTCAAATCCGTTCGTACACCTGAGGCCGAAATCGTGGTGCTGAGGATGCAACTCACTGCGCTGCCCGTAGTCCGCAGCGGCTTCGACGGATCGGACGGACGCGAAGTGCGTCCTCTCACCTGCATGGTATATAGAAGTTTCTGCATGTGCCCACACCTCCCGTCACGCAAACTGCCAAGTCGCCTGGCAGCGGCCCGCCAAAGCCTCTGCCGGACGACGTAGTTCATCCATGAGCAGAACAACGCGTTGCCAGTATTTCCTCCACCTTTGACACCAGATCCCACGCGCGAAATGGTTTCGAGAGGAACTGCCACGAACCTCTCAAGGCGAAGGCCTCGGGCCGGTAACCGGACATTAATAATACGCGGATGCACGGCCGGCTCACCGCCACGCGGGCGGCCAACTCGACTCCATCGATTCCGCCGGGCATCACAATGTCCGCAATCAGTAACTCGATGGTCCCCGGGTGCCGGGCGGCAGTGTCGAGCGCCCCAGCTCCGCTGTCAGCCTGTAGAACACAAAGACCGCTCAGGCCAGCCAGAACGCGATCGCAGAGTTCCAGAATCATCCGATCGTCATCCACGAGCAAAATGGTAGGCATCTTCCCATCCATCCTGATGCACACTACGTTCCAATCGAGGGGGCGCCGTGAGCGGTGAGTGTTTAGCGCGAGGCTGGACGGTTGCCGCACGCGGCGCGCTAATGCCCAACCGTCTCATCTTGTAGAACAGCGTGGAGCGCGGCACGCCGAGTCGAGTTGCGGCGGTGGCGATCACGCCTTCCACCTCGCGAAGGATTTTGCGAATGTGCGTGCGCTCCGCATCCTTCAAGGTGACGGGTGGCGCCCCCTCTTCCAATGCGGCGAGTTCGTGCAACGGAGGGTCCAGCGCCGTGCCGGCCGAGAGGATCACCGCGCGCTCGATGAAGTTCTCTAATTCCCTAATATTTCCCAGCCAGGGATGACGCGCCCTAGCTTCGACGGCCCCGGCCGGGATGACCTCGATGTTCTTATTCATGCGGCGGGCGAACACATCCACAAAATGCTGGACCAGCAATGGCAGATCCTCAGTCCGCTCACGCAGCGGCGGCACCGTGATGGGGAAGACGTTCAGGCGATAAAACAGATCTTCGCGGAACTTACCTTCCGCTACCATCTTTCGCAGATTGTGATGGGTTGCCGCGATCAACCGCACGTCGGTATGGATGGTCTGCCCGCTCCCCAGGCGCTCGAACTCATGCTCCTGTACAACGCGCAGCAGTTTCGGCTGCAGTTCGGCCGGAATATCGCCGATCTCGTCGAGGAACAAGGTACCTCGGTTCGCCGCCTCAAAGCGGCCGAGGCGTTGCGCAATCGCCCCGGTAAATGCGCCGCGTTCGTGCCCGAAGAGTTCGCTTTCGAGTAGCCCCAGCGGAATCGCGGCGCAGTTCACCTTGACGAAAGGCTGATGGCGTCGATTACTCAACTCGTGAAGGGCCTTCGCGAAGCGGCCCTTTCCCGTTCCCGTTTCCCCCAGAATCAGCACCGTCGAGTCGGTTGGGGCGACGATTGCCGCCTGTTGCATGACTCGTTGCAGTTTTGTGCTTTCGCCAACTATTTTGCCTTCGTTGTAGACACACGTCGCACTGCTGACCGTTGTAGCCATATCCCCCCTCATCAATTTTCCGTCTCTACCTGGAGACCGACGTCACTGTCGGAGCCGATGATTTCAAGCCTCGCGTGCGCGCCGCGGTTCTCTCCCGCGTGAACTCTGCAGCGCCATCGTGGCGTCGAGGACCTCTTCCATGAGCGGCTTCAGTTCGGTGCTTGCCAGCAATCGGATGCTGAGTTCGTGGAGTCGGGTCATCGCCGCCAGCTCCGCCGCCCCCGCTTCCCTCAAGGCCAGCGATTCCATCTCCGCACGCTTGCGCTCGACAATCTCCTTAAGCAGCTCTTCATTGAGATCAGACAATTGACGGGTCCGGCGAACGACACGCAGCTCCAGCTCCCTTTGCGACCTCTCCAATGCCGCCTCGGTCTGCTTCCGCGCGGTAATGTCTTGCAGCAAGGCGACAAAGTAAGCGACGGAGCCATCCCCGCGGCGCAGGCATTTGACGGACACCGTAGAATCAATCACCTGTCCGCCTTTGCGGATCCACCGCTTGTCTAGGGTATAACCGCCGATCTCCCCGGCCATCACGCGCTCGAACTGGGCGAAATCCGCGGCCAGGTCATCCGGGTGTGTCATCTCTGCCCAGGTCTTGTTCAGGAGCTCACTGCGCTCGTAGCCCAGAATTCGGCATATCTCGTCGTTAACCTCGAGACAGCCTTTGTCCGGCGAAGTGATAGCCATCCCGATCAATCCCAGCTCGAAGTAGCGCCGAAAGCGTTCTTCACTCGCGCACAGCGCTTCCTCTGTTTCCTTGCGGGCGGTTACATCCAGCGTGGCAGCGATTAACTGGCCCACTTCCCCGTTTGCGTTGCGTGAAAAGGCCGTGATCCGGCTTGCCAGCCAACGCCATTGGCCATCCCGGCGCCGCATCCGGTACTCCATCTCGAAAATCCCAGCCGCAATTTTTTTTAATTGCGTCAGGTCATCCCGGCAGCGGAGAACGTCGTCCGGGTGACATAGTGTGGAAAGCGGGTCTTTCATTCGTGCGATCTCGTCGGGTGTGTAACCGAGCAGCGTCTCGACTCCACGGCTGATATAGGTCTCATGGCCGACCGCCAGATCGAAGACGCTGATCACCGCCGGAGTGAGATCGGCGATCTGGTGAATGAAACGCTCCTTGTCGACCAGGGCTTCCTCCGCGCGCTTCTCCCTGGTGACATCCCGAAAGTAGATGGCGAGCCCGCCATCCGCCGATGGATACCCGTTTGCCGCAAACCAACGGTCCATCGGTTCGAAATAGCTCTCGATGACAACCGGAACTCTGGCGGTCATCGATCGCCGGAATTCCAACGCAAACCGGGTGTCTGCGGCCTCGGGAAACACTTCCCATACCGTGCGCCCAAGCATCTCGTGACGATCCCGGCCGAAGATCTGCTCGGCAGCGGCATTCACATAGGTGTAACGCCAGTTGCTATCGACAGCGACAAAACCATCCGTGATGCTTTCGAGAATGATTTTCGTGCGCCTTTCCACTTCTTCGGCGCGTTGGCGCAAATCCTGCTCACGCAATGTCTCGCGGTTCAGTTGCGTGATTTCGAGGCGGGCGCTCACCCGCGCCAGTAGTTCGCGCGCGCTGAATGGCTTGACCATGTAATCGTCGGCGCCCTGCTCCAGCCCCTGCACGCGAGACTCCTCCCCCGCGCGCGCCGACACCAGGATCACGGGGATGCTGTTGCTGCGAGGATCGCTTCGCAAGGCGCGGAGCAAGGCGAAGCCGTCCATTCGCGGCATCATCACATCGGCCAGAACCAGGTCTGGCGGGTTGCGGAGTGCTTCGGCTAGAGCAGTCTCGCCATCGCCAACCGAGTGAACCTCATAGTTCCCCGTCAGCAGCCGCTCGAGATATTGGCGCATATCGGCGTTGTCGTCGGCCAGCAGAACCCGTGGGCGGTGGGATGGAGCGCAAAACGCCTGGCCGCCTGCCGAAAAAGCCTGAGAACCTTCCGTGGCGGTAACCGCATTCGAGGCGCCCGGCAGCCAGTGCAGCGCCTCCTCCAAATACGCGCGTGCTCCAACGGTATGAGAGCGTTCGGCCTCGCTCACGTGATCGGGAGGAAGGTGCGCGCGCCCAAGGGGTATGCTGACTACGAATCGGCTGCCTTGGCCCAACATGCTCTCGGTATGCACCGCGCCGCCATGAATCTTGGCAAGCTCCTGAACCAGCGCCAGACCGATGCCCGACCCTTCATACGTCCGGCCTCGCGCCCCCTCCACGCGATGAAACCGCTCAAACAGATGCGGAAGCTCGCGTTCCGGGATGCCGGTCCCGGTATCGCTGATGGCGAGTTCGGCACACTGGCCGGACTGGCGGAGGGAGACCGCAATCTCCCCTTCGAAGGTAAACTTGAATGCGTTCGACAGGAGATTGAGTACGATCTTCTCCCACATCGCCCGGTCTACGTATACCGGCTCTCCCAATGCTGGACAATCAACCGAAAGCCGCAGGCCGCCCTTTTCGATGGCGGAGCGGAAAACGCCGGCCAGTTCAGCGGTGAAAGCGGGCAAATCCACAGGCTCGTAGAAAGCTGCCATGCGGTCCGCTTCAATCCGCGAGAAATCGAGCAACATGTTCACAAGTTTCAGCAGGCGCAGCGTATTGCGACGGATCAGGTCGAGGTCTTGGCCACTTACCGTCACGGAGCCCTCCGCGCGCCTCGCCGCCGCTTCCACAGCACCCAGGATGAGCGTAAGCGGTGTGCGAAATTCGTGGCTCACGTTACTGAAGAACGTGGTCTTGGCGCGATCGATTTCCGCCAGAGCCTCGGTTTTTTTTCGCTCTTCCTCGTGTCTATTAGCACTCGCGATGGCAGTAGCTACCTGGCTCGTCAACAATTCGCAGAACCAGCGGTACGCGTCGTCGAAGCGCAGGCGCGAACTGATTCCGAACACCAGGAATCCCTCGGGCTGGTGGGCAATATTCGATCGAATGGGCAACACCGCAGCCGATCGCGGAGGGCTCCCCCACGGCCCGGGCGGAACCTTGACCAATCGAGTTTGCAGGTCGCCCACAAATTGCATGGCATCGTCGCGCATCGCCTGGGCCAGGGGCCAGGGCTGCTCGTGGGTGGTCGGAGATGCAAGATCGATTTCGACGGGCGCCGCACTGCTTTCCACCGCGATGCCCGCGACGGCCGAGAGGCGTGCGTGCCTCCGCTCGCCATCCATCAAGTAGACAAGGGCAAACGGAATGTCTTTCGGATCCTGGGAGAAAGTGTCGGCGATCAAAGAACATGCTTCGGCGGCAGTTTTTGCCTTGGCCGATTCCGCGCCCAAGTCTCGGAGCAGCCGCAGCCGGCGCTCGCCGACGACCTTCTCGGTGATCTCATGCACCGTTGCCAATACCCCGCCGATCTTGCCGGGTACGGTGTCGTCCGGCACGGGGCTATAGGCGATGGTGAAATGGGCCTCCTCCAGAAGCTCGTACCGGATGTATTCGAGCTGAAGGTCCTCCATCCAGGTGGCGGGGCCGCCGTGGAAAGGCGTGTCGATCAGCGGGCCGATGATGGGCCAGATCTCCGGGAAGCATTCACTCGCCCGTTGTCCCATCGACCTCGGATGCTTGTCACCGAGGACCGGGCGGTAAGCATCGTTGTAGATCTGGCAATATTGCGGTCCCCACCACAGCAACAGAGGGAAGCGATTCGCCAGCAGCAGTCGCACCATCATGCGCAGAGCCGGCGTCCAGGATTCGGGGGCACCGATTGGCGTAGCCGACCAATCGATGGAGCGGATGAGCGCACCCATCTCTCCCCCGCCGGACAGAAAGTCCGGTGCAGCGGGTATGGATCCGTGTCCGTGCCGGCTCATGGCGTACCGCAAGAAATGGCGCAGACCCAAGGACCGAAGGGCCCGGCGTCCAATGGACAGTAGCCTAGGTTTAAATATGGGCAGATGGGACGCACTGCCAGCCTCCCTCAGAGAAGGCGATTCCAGTGCCTCCACTCTACCAGAGCAACCATTGTTGCGAGCAATTTTATTTAAGTCGAGAATTTAAAACTCTTCAGCGAGTTACGAGTTACGGAGTCTGTCAAAAAGACGGCGCGGGACTGGCCGAACCCGCCTACGGAATCAAGATCACCGGCAATGGTTTTCATCGCGTTGTTCGCACTTGCTTCCCGCTTAGGCGGAACAGCCAGAGCGGATGGCGCCGGCTGGCTCTCTGTCGATCACGACTCAGTTGAAGCAACTATTCGCCAGTCAAGCACATGACTACCAGAAACGTCGCCCTGATCCATCGTCCAGTTGAACGCAAGAGTCCGATTTTCGACGCTCGTCTCACCCGCCGGCGCTCCAAAACCTCTGAATCCTTTTGGGACGCCGCCATTGGCCAGCGCCGTGCGAAATAGGTTCACGAGGGGACATCAACACCCAAAAGGAGATGACAAATGACGAACTTTAAAATCGCGGCTCTGACGTGCCTCTGCATCGCGGTAATGCCGTTCACGATCAAGGCCGACGAATGGGACAAGAAGACGATCTTCACTTTCAGCGGGCCTGTGGAGGTGCCCGGAAGGGTGCTGACGCCCGGAACCTACGTGTTCAAGCTCCTGAACAGCTCCAGCGACCGCCACATCGTCCAGATCTTTGACAAGGGTGAAAGACACCTGATCGGGACGTTCCTTGCTGTCCCGGACTACCGCATGACGCCGCCCGACAAACCACTCATCACGTTTGAAGAACGCGCCGCCGGGGCGCCCGAAGCGATCAAGGCATGGTTCTACCCCGGAGACAATTACGGCAACGAGTTTGTGTACCCGAAGACCAGAGCCGTACAATTAGCCCAGCAGAGCCAGCAGAACGTACCGTCAATGTCAAACACACTTTCGTCGAACATCACTACTGCCACCCAGGATCAGAATTCGCAAAAGGTGAACGAGATGAAAGAGACAACCATCTCGGCCGAGAAACCATCGGGAGACGAAGTCGGAGTTGCCGAAGTGTTTCTCGTCGTCGCTCCCGCTACGCCGCCCGAACCGCCGCCCACGCCGGTGCATACTTTGGTAGCACTGGTTGACGCGCCTCCCGCATCCAGCAGCTCGGGAGAACTGCCGAAGACCGCAAGCCCGCTACCGCTGCTGGAGTGCATCGGCGCACTCTCCCTTGTTGCGGGTCTGCTGCTCCGCAAACGAACCCGACGCGCCCGTTAAGTTTATGTTGCGCCCCACCAATCGGAGGGCGGTCACGCTCCTGATCGTGTTGGTGACCGCCCTCCTGGCGCTGCCGGCAGCCTTTCCCCATACCGCCACGCAGCAGACGGCGCCCGAAAGCAACGCGGCGGCGAACATCTCTGTTGACGTCAACCTGGTGGTGCTGCACGCCGCCGTCACCGACCAGAAGGGTCATGTGGCGCCGGATCTAAGCGAGCGGGATTTTCAGGTTTACGAGGACGGAATTCCGCAGCAAATCAAAATTTTCTCACACGAGGACGTTCCCGTTACGGCCGGGCTGGCGGTGGATCACAGCGGCAGCATGAAACGGAAGCTCGCCGAAGTGACCGTCGCGGCACGGACTTTCGTGCAAGCCGGCAATCCCGGCGATCAAATTTTCGTGGTCAATTTTAACGAGCACGTGGAATTGGGTCTGCCTCCCTCGACGCATTTTTCGAGCGATCCGATCCAGCTCGAGAAAGCCATCTCCCAATCCCCCGCTACCGGCAAGACAGCACTCTACGATGCCATCTTTAAGGCGCTGGAGTTGCTGAAAGAGGGCGGCCCCGACAAGAAAGTGCTCCTGGTGATTAGCGACGGCGGCGACAACGCCAGTATTCACACCCTGGCGCAAGCCCTGAGGCTTGCCGAACAGTCCAGCGCCATCATTTATTCCGTCGGCATTTTCGACTCCGACGATGATGACCGCAACCCAAGGGTACTTCGAAAGCTGGCCGGCTCGACCGGCGGTCTGGCCTTCTTTCCCTTGGAGTTGGATCAGGTATCGGCCGTCTGCGCCCGCATCGCGCGCGATATTCGCAGTCAATACACCATAGCGTATTCTCCGTCCAAGCCGGCCAGGCCGGGCGAATACCGGACCATTCGTGTGACGGCCAGGGATCCGCACCGTGGAAAGTTGATCGTTCGCACGCGCACCGGGTATCGCGTCGGAGGCGAATCGGGTGGACTCCAATGAGAAAGGCGCTACGGATTTCGTCGCTCGTGTTTGTGGCTGCCGGCGTCGCAATTCTCAACTATACGTGCCTCGTTCGGGCGGAGGCCTGGATCTACCAGCGGTGGGGAGAGCGCGAGGTCGAGCAGCCAGCGAAGTCTGTGCCTGCTGGCCTGGTGGGACATATCGCCATCCGGCGAGTGGGCATTTCGGCGGTAGTTGCAGAAGGCAGCGATGAGACCACGCTAAGACGCGCGGTTGGCCACATCGCGAGCACCCCGCTGCCTGGCGAACCGGGTAACGTGGGACTCGCCGGCCACCGCGACACGTTCTTCCGGGCACTGCGAAACATCCGCGCGGGAGACCTCATCGTGCTAACTACGCCGCGCGGCGAGTTCCAATACAGCGTCGTTTCCATTAAAGTGGTCAAACCCAAGGCTCTCGACGTGCTCGATCCCACCTCGGAAGAAATCCTGACGCTGGTAACGTGTTATCCATTTTATTTCGTAGGTTCGGCTCCGAATCGCTTTATCGTACGCGCGAAAAGGGTCCGCGGCCAGTCATGATCAGGGGAAGAGGCAGACGACACGCTCAAGCGGCCGTCTGCCTCAACCTCTGGCCACGCGGTTACGGCGCGATGGTGATATGGTTATCAACCCTTACCGTTCCGGGGGAGGACCACGCAGCGCGGGCAGCTTCCTCCTTCTCGGCCCACGACCGGACGTTGCCGTGGAGTTTCACAATGCCGCCTTCCACCTCGACGGTGATGCGGCGGGCATCGAGCTCCGCGTTCCGTTTGAGCGCCTCTTCGATCTTGCTTTTCACTTCACTCGGCGAGACCCGAGGCTTTACCTCGATGTCATTGGTCACACCGAAGACGCCTCTCAACTTCTTGACCGCCGATTCGGCCAGTGTCTTCTGGTACTGCCAGTCCACGGAGCCTTCCAGAGTGACCCAGCCGTTCTTCACGGTCACTTTGATCCGATCGGCGGGGATGCTGATGTGATTCTCCAGTTCGTGGACGCTGTCGCGTGCGATTTCGGGATCTGTGCGGGTGAGGGACAGGCGCACCTGCAGATCGTTCGCCACGCCCTTCACGCCATAAATCCGTTTGACGGCTTTCTCGGCGGAGTCCTTCTCCCAATAGCTGGACACGTATCCTGACAGGGTTACCACGCCATCTTTCGCCGCGATTGCGATGTCGCTGGACGTGATTTTGGGGTCGTACTTCAGTTCGTAGACGACATCCTCGCGAATCGAGGCGTCGCTCTTCGGTAGCGTTGCAGCCAAAGTTGCCATTGTTATTGTTCCTTTCTTAATTTCTTACTTCAGTACGGTTCGTTCCGGACCGCTCCTTCAACGGTGGCTGGTCCGGACAGGTTTAATGCGCCGTCGCCGGGATGTGCCCGCCGGCCATGACACTCTTTCCCCATGAGCGCAAGCGAAGGCCGAGCGCCGCCATGATCACGCCAAAGATGAGCGCGTAAGCTCCCACCCACAGTGAGATAACCAGCGCCCCAGCGATTGGGGAAATGACCAGCAGGATGCCGAAAACCAGCGAAAGAGCGCCGCTCAGGACGAGCAGCCATTCGCCGCTGATGACCCGCCGCAGACGGATGGCGGCGGCAATTTCGAGACAGCCGAGGACCACGGCCCAGGCGGCGATCACGTAAACCAAGGCAAGTGCCGTGATTCCCGGCCACAATACGGTGATGGCAGCGGCGCCGATCCCCACGATACCCTCCAGCACCAGAATTCCCCAGCGGTCGTGTTTCTCGATGGCGCGGACGGCGCCCACGATATTCATCACGCCGTCCACCAAGGAGTATCCGGCAAAGAGGAAAACCAGGGCGACCAGCGTGATGCCGGGCCAGGCGAACGTCAGAATGCCGAAAGCGATGCCGGCCAGGCCGCGAATCACCAGAGCCCACCAGTTCGTTGCAAGTGCGATTCTCATAGAAACTCTCCGTCCCGGTCCGATCGGTTACGCTGCCTTTCCGGGAGACCCGGCTTGAGCCGGCGCCGACGCTTCGATCTGAATCTGACGCCGTTTCTCCTTCTGTGCCTGCACCGGCACGGTCACTTCGAGCACACCGTTTTCGAATTTGGCCTTGGCCTCGTCCACTTTGGCGCCCTCGGGAAGCGGAATGGCGCGATAGAACCGTCCGTACTGCCGCTCGGTCACCTGTACGCCACCCATGTTTTCCTGGGTTTCGACCTTGCGTTCACCCTCCAGAATCACGGCCTCGTCGGTAATTTCGAGCTTTACATCGGCCGGGTTGACTCCATGGAGTTCCGCATGCACCTGGTACTTACCCTCAGTCTGAGAGACTTCGATCGTCGGCGCCCACGCCGCGGCTGCCGCGTCGGACCTATTCAAACCGAACTCTGCCATCACGCGGTCCATCTCCTCGCTCATTCTGCGCATCAGCGAAAACGGGCTCATGCGGAAGAAATCTCCCGGCGGTATCAGCAACGCCGCCGGATAGGCGGAACGATTCGTCAGAGGCGAGTATTGCCGCGACACTTCGCGGCCTTGAGCACGTTGATCCTGTTGTTCTGGCTTTGACATTTTGTCTCCTTTGTTTTTTGGCGAAACGCCATCCTACTAGCTTGAGTTTGCAGGTCCGATGCCAAGCGCGCCCGACGAATCAAATGCGCTGAATATTGCCAATCAGCGCACTCACCCGGCGAAGACCCCGTCCAATTCCTGAAGGAGGCTGTCTATCCATAGAGCCAACTTGAGCCTCAGGAAACGGTGCAGCGCAACACCGGTGTCCGTTATGTGTTGCTGTTCATTCGCCGGACGCGAAGCACGATCTTTCCAAGCACGCGTCCCGCGGCGAGACGCCGGTGCGCTTCGGCAACTTGCTCGAGCGGATACGATGCCGCAATTGGCGCCCGCAACCTTGCAGCGGTCACGGCGCGATTGAGGGACGCAAACTCTTTGAGACCGGCGACGGCATCGTAGGGGACGATGTGGACACCCCGCCGCTTTTTCGGCTCCGGCTCCACTCCGTTGGGATAGGCGAGGCGTCCGGACGACCGGATGAGGTCGATGCACTTATCCATCGCCTGGCTGCCACCCAGGACCAGAGCGGCGTCCACGCCTCCGGGCGCGAACTGTCGTACGGCGGCGCAAATGTCCTGGCGCCGGCCGTCGATCGCTTTGTCCGCTCCCAGGTTTCGGGCCAGCGCCACGCCGTCATCGCCTGATGCAACAGCCAGGACGCGCGCGCCGCGCAACCTGGCGAACTGGACCGCCAGCGTTCCCACGCCGCCCGAGGCGCCGAGAATGAGAACGGTATCGGCGGGTTTGACCTGCAGCGCCTGGTCGATGCCCTGGAGCGCGGTCAGGCCCGTGGTGGCCAACCCGCCCGCTGCCCGCATATCGAGCCCTTCCGGCAAAGGCGCCACCTGGTGCGCGGCTACGGCGGCATACTCCGCGTAGAATCCGCCCTTGGGATTATCGAAGCTGTATGCGTACACGGCATCGCCTGGACGAAGCCGCCGGACCTGGGACCCCACGGCGGTAATCCAGCCGGACCCATCCGTACCCAGGATCAGGGGAAACTTCGGGCGCCCGCCGGGAGACCAGCCTTCCCGCATATCTGCGTCCCAACCGCCAACTCCGGCTGTATCGATCGCGATCAGCACTTCGCGGGGACCGGGAACCGGCACCGGCACCGAGTGGATCGCCAACATTTCGGGGCCTCCGAACCTCTCGATCGCGGCTGCGCGCATCATTTTCGGCACTTCGGGCGGCGCGTCCAGCCTGAGGTGCGGAGCGTATATAGCGTCAATCATCATCGTGTATCCTGTCTCAGCCGGTGGCCAAATAGCGATGCACGAACGCCACCGCCATAGCCCCTTCGCCGACTCCTGAGGCACAGCGTTTCACTGATCCGTGCCGCACATCGCCAGCCGCGAAAACGCCCGGCATATTGGTCTCCAGATAATATGGGGAGCGGTCGAGCGGCCAACTGGAAGCGACCCGGGGGTCTTGCCCCAGATCGGGGCCAGTCACCGGGTAGCCGGCCGAATCGCGAATGATTCCAACCTCGTCGGCCCATGCAGTGTATGGCTCACCTCCGATGCAGACGAACAGCCAGCGTGTGGCGAATGTCTGCGACCCGCCGCTTTGGCGGTTCGTTACCGCGATCGATTCCAGGATCTCCGCGCCGTGCAATGCCGTCACTTCGCTGTTGGTCAGGACCTGCACATTGGGCGCCCCCATGATGCGGTCCACCAGGTAGCGCGAGAGCGATGCGTGCAGCGAGTCGCCGCGCACCACCATGTTCACAGTGTGGGCGACACGCGCGAAGTGCATCGCTGCCTGCCCCGCCGAGTTGCCTCCACCGACGATGAACACGTCGTCCGTGGCGCGGCACAGCGCGGCCTCGCTGGCGCCCCCTCCGTAATAAACACCGGCTCCGACCAAGCGATCCTCGTTCGGAAGATTCAGCCGCCGGTATTCGATACCAGTGGCGCAGATGGTCGCCCGGGCGACAATCCTGGCGCCGTCAGCCAGATGACCGACTCCCTTTCCCGGGACAAATTCGCCGCGCACACCTTCACGCCCGAGCAGGATCTCCGCCCCGAATTTGCAGGCCTGCTCGCGCGCGCGTTCCGCCAGCTCCGCGCCGGTGATTCCGTCGGGAAAGCCGAGGTAGTTTTCAATCCTGGCACTGGTCGCGGCCTGTCCCTCCGATGCGCCGTATACGGCGGCGCTGAGGCCCGCCAGGCCCAGCGCCGTAAATGGCGAGGTCGTACTGCGCGCGTGAAGGGTCGCGAAACCATCCCAGGCGTTCTGTGATCTGGCGGGTGGTGGGGCACTCCAGACGTGCGCCGTCGGGAAAGATACAAACTGGCAACCGGCTGTCTTGCAAACCACACACGCCGGCTCTTGCGCGCGCGTCGTCATCGCCGGTCAGTTCCACCCACTCGAAAGGGATGTCGCAGCGATGCAGGAAATTGCGGATCATGTAGCCGAGCGGAGTTCCGATCCGGCCGAAGATCAGGACCTTACCTGGAGAGTCGGGCTATGATGGCTTGGTCACCTTGTGGCCTCTATCGAGCCTCCGGGCCGGATGCCGCGGCCGGCGTGTAGGTCTCTTGCAAAGTGACGATGGCGTGCACGAGAGTGCCATTCTCAGAGGTGATCTGCAAGGGCTTGCCGGTTGCCGGATCTACCAGCTCAACTCGTATTGCGCGCGGAACATTGGGGCTCTTATTGCTGGACGAATGATAGGTGATGACATAGCGGACCTTCAGGTCTTCCATCATGTCGTCGTAGGCCGCGGTCAGATCCAGCGATGTCTTGGGAGAGTAGAGGCGGCCGCCGGATGTTTTACAAATTTCCTGCAGCTTATGCTCCGCATCCTCCCAGTTCAGGTGCTGGGCCACGGAAGAACCCTGGAATTCGGCGGCTATCTTCATCGGACCCGCCAGACTGATGGCGTAGATTGGCGCTCGGGAGCGGCCAGCGGCTGCCACTGCGTCCTGATATGTCGCCTTGCTGAACGTGTCGATAGCGGAGGAGATCACGACGATTGCGGGACGGCCGCCGGGGAGATGGAGAAGGCCCGGCATCGCGACCAGCGCGTCGTAGAGATTGGTCTCGGAGACATCCGGCGGCTTCAGCCCCACCAGGATCTGCTCCAAGGTTGTACGGCCTTCGGCGAATCCCGCCAATGGCTGCACCTGATCTGCGTACATCCAAAGAGCTATCTGGTCGCGATCGCCGATCTCGTGGAACAGTTCCCGTGAGGCCGACGACACATTGTTCACCAGCTCGCGATTCAAGCTGGGAAACCGTCCGCCACGTTCCAGCAGCAGCCCCAGCGCCACCGGGGAATGTTCGACATCGACGGACGCATTGGTTTGACGAACGCCATACACAATGAAGTTTTCGCGCCGTATGTTGGGGATGAAATACCCGTTTGGATCCTGCACCAGCAGTTTGAGGGTAACCGTGCTGGTGGCCGGGTCGAAGCGGATTTCAGTTCTTTCTTTTCCCTCCCGGCCCTCGAAAAGCGGCTTGGAAGCGCGGTTCGGTACGCGAATTTGTCCCCATGCCGAAGCAGTCACGAGCAGCCAGGCGCAGAGCCCGGCACGAGTCGTTGAAGTCATGGCAATCACCTCACCGTCATTGGAGCGCCCGGGCGTTGTTCCTCTTAGCGCCGGTGAATCTCGTGACGTTCCACGCGTGGCCCTACGGCGCGTACCCACGGATGGAAGTATGGGTGTGCATAGGCTTCGCGGCCTACCCAGCCCCTCACCCATGGACGATCGATTACGATGGCGTGGCTGGGCCAAAGCAGCCTGGGGCTGGCCCATCCCCAGGGAGCAAACCAGCCCCCAATTGTAATGCCGGCGCCGAACTGAATGGCTCCGCCGATAACCAGGCCGTGCGCCGGGTGGGCGAACACTACCAACGGATCGTACGTAGGCACGTAGATAACACCTGGAGCCTCCGGCAGAATCTCGATGTAACCCTGATCTTCATTCACGGTCATGTAGTTGTTGGATTGCAGATACCCAAATTCCTTGGCCTTTTTTCGCATGCGCTGCACGGCATCCATGACCTCCGCGCGCTGCGTGAGTACCGCCTGTCCCAGTTGCTGCGTCCACGCCGGGTCCTGCGCCATCATTTGGAGCACTGACGGGAACGGTAGCAAGGCGATGACGCTGGGATCCCAGTTCAGATTGTCCTGGCGAATCGCTTGAGCGAGCGTTTCTCCAGTCAGATAGCTGTGCTGCTGCGCCCAGGTAGCGGCCTCCGGTATCTGGTCCCAGTAGCTGGATGCCGCCAGCACCTGCGCCAGGAGGGGATCAGGGTAGAGAGCGATTCGCGACACCACTTGGTCCAATTGCGAAGGGCCAAGGCGAGCAGGCTGCCCATGTGCCAGGTGCGCACTCACAGCCACGGAGAGCGCCACAAATATTTTCGCGGCATGAAACCGCCGACCGTTCGAACAGAAATAGATCGTCATAAAAGGAAATCCTCCACTCGGAACTGGCGCGAATGACGAAGTAAACTTGAGCGACCGAACCTTCCTACACGGTGAGCTTCGTCATTCGCATAAATTGGGCCTACTAAAACGAAATGACCGGGCGGTCGCCTAGCCTAGGAGACGACCTCGATCAGGCTCTCCACCGCCATGACACCGGGGGCCGACCACGCTGCGCGCTCTGCCTCATCCTTCTCGCTCCATGAGCGGGCGGCGCCGCGCAGAATTACTCTGTTCCCCTCAACCTCCACCGTGATGCAGCGCGCCTCCAACTCCGCACTCCGCCGGAGCGCGGCTTCGATCTGATCTTTGACTTTGGCAGGCGACACATTGGTCTTGATCGTTATGGTGTTGGAGATGCCGGCCACACCATCTGTACCGCGCTCCGCCGACTCGGCGAGCTTCCTTTGAAACTGCCAGCGGACTTCGCCTTCCAGCGTCACCCAACCATCGCGGACCGTGACCTTGATTTTGTCGCTGGGAATCAGAATGTGGTTCTCGAGTTTCTGAACGACATCACGTGCAATCTCGGGATCGGTCCGCTTCGACGCAAGGTTGAGGCCGATATCGTTAGCCACGGCGCGCACACCGAAGACGCGCTTGGCGGCCCGTTCGGCCTCGAGCTTTGCCCATAGGCTTGGCGCCATACCAGTGAGTGTGACGACACCACCGTTGACTGCGACGCCGATGTCGTAATACGACAGCGCCGGTTCCCATTCCAACTCACGGATCACGTCCCGACGGATCGCATCGTCAGACTTCATCGTGGCCGAGGCGAGAGTAGTCATGGTCCCTCCTAAGCTCCCTGTTCGACTTCCAGCTCATTCTTCACCGAGAACACGCCCTTCACCGCATTGGCGCGCAGGTAGATCAGGTTCTTGTCGGCCTCGCTGGCCACCACGCCGCGCAGCGTGACGTTGCCGTTCTTCACGATGATGTGAACGGAAGGCAGGGCACGATAGCCGTACTTGGTGGATAGGACCGGGTCTCCGTAAATGGCTTTGTACTCGGCCATCCGAATGCGGTCGTCCATGGGCGAAAGCGGGAGCACTTCGATCTGGTTGATTACCTTTTCCACGCCCGGCACTCGTTTGATTACGGCCTCGGCATCGCTCTTCAGTGTCGGCTTGGTTACGGCGCCCAGCAGAGTAACAACATTGCCGTCCAGCCTGAAGGCGAGATCGTCAAAGACGCCGTAATACGGCAGCATCAGTAGCTCGTGCCGTACCTTTTGCGCCAGTTGCTCTTCGTCCGGTTCGCCGCGCATGAAGGCATCGCGGTGGTTCCTGTCGGACTTCTGCGCAAAGGCCTGTGGAGCGGTGAGTGCGGCAGCCAAAAAGATCACGGCTCCGGCGGCTCCCATTGCGCGATTCGATATCTTGCGGGAAACTCTGCTTCGCATGCGGCGAATCCTCCCTTTCGTAACACGGGCTGTTTGGTGCTCCGCTGAGCTTGTAGCAGCTCGGCTGCCAATGCTATAGAGCTACGGATATCGATGCTTCGCAATGAGATATGCTTACCAGCATAGGCAGGCTGCATCGATTGGTTGAAAGGCCATGTCTACTGGTAGATGGACCAGCGACGCCTGGCGCTTGTGGCAGTACACCTATCCAGGAGCCATGCTCAACTACTTGCAGTTGGATCAACTGAGTGGCAGCGGTTGAAGCCCCTCGAGAAACTCCATACGCTGGTGAAACACCTGGACGGGATCGCCAACTATTGCCGGACCACGGTCCGCATGGGCGTAGTGGAAGCCGTCAACGGTAACATCCGCATCGTCTTCGTCGAAGATACCGACCGTATAAATGATTGCGCCCGATTGCTCGCCGAACTTCAGAATCTGGGGGAGTTTGTGAACACTAGCGTTGTCGCCGCCATCGCTGATCGCCACGAGCCCTTTCTTCTCGCGGCTGCCCGACTGCAATTGCCGCAGGGCGACAGCGATCGCATCGTAGAGCGCGGTCATACCGGTCGCGGGAGCGCGTGAGATCGCCTCTTCCAACTTAACGGGATCGCCGGTGAAGCGAATCGAATGCGGCAGCCCCAACTCAACGTGTTCGTTGAAGTTGACCACGAACATTTCGTCGTCGGGATTGCTCTCCTGTACAAACGCCCTGGTCGCGGCGCTTACTTCGGCGAGCTTGGGCTTCATACTTCTGCTGTGATCCACCAATAAGCCCGCTGTAATGGGAACATCCTCGTGCGCGAACAGCTTGATCTGTTGCCGGACTCCGTTCTCGTAAACCTCGAAATCCTGCTCGCGTAGATCGGAGACGAATCGTCCGCGCTGGTCGCAGACGGTAGCGTGCAGGACGACCAGGTTGACGTCGACTGAAATCCGATCGTCCTGGCCCCTACTGACGGGGACGCACACCAGCGGGAGGGAGGCCATTGCGGCACACCGCGCATTCCCTCCCGCTGCCGCACGAAGCATCATAATTCCTTGCCAATTGGTGTGGAGTACTACCTCGGCCGCTGCATTACGCATTCTCAGCATCACTGCCGTAAATAGCAAAATCAATCAGCACAACGCCAGCAGGGAATCGGACTCGCGGTTCTGGGAAGTTCCGATGGCACGGTTGGCGCCGGGTCGTCGCGCACCAGGGCCACTAACGTTCGTTCGGCGGGAGGAGGAGGCTCAGGCGTCGTGGGAGCCACTATGAGAAATACCTCGCTGACGTCCACCTCGTCGCCCGAAGGCTTTTCAGCTTTGATGTCCGCCTGCTTCATTTCGGTGACCTGTTGCGAATTCTGGTTCTAAGGCGCGGAATTAGTATTCGACGCCGCGGACGTGGGCATGGACGGAACATTCTGTTTGCTTTGAGCGGCCAGTTGCGTTGCCCTTGCCTTTGGATAAACAAACTCGTTGCCGTAAGTATCCCCGGGATAGAACCAGGATTTTATCGCTTCCGGCGCCCCGGGCGGCTCTCTCTTCGAAAGTGAGGAGAGGCTTGTCCGGCGGTTTCACGCGGTAACCCCGTGGCCGGATCGAAATGAATCTCCGTTCGTTGTTTGCCCTGCTGGCCAATGAACAACGAGTTCGATGGACGATCCGGTATCTGGATCTGTCCATTCGCTGCCGCATGCGGCGGTGGTTCGTTCGAGGTGCGCGCTGGTCGCTGACTCTGGCCGTTGCAAAGACGACGAGGAGCGGCAAAAAGAAGATAGGTCTGCGCATATGTTCCTTTCTTGCGTCGGCCGAAACATCTGGCCGGTCGAAGTCATCAGTTGTTCGTCGATCCGGAGGTTGTGCCCCCGGGCAAGTAGTCTTTCCGTCTGAGGTACCACAGGAGAAACAGGGTAACGGCCAGCGAAGTAATCATGACGATCGCGAACATGGAATGCGACTTAGTCCAGGCCGGATATTCGATGTTCATCCCGAAGATGCTGGTGATGACGAGCCCCGGCAACGCGGCGGTGCCAAGAAGAGTCAGGGTCTTGGTGGCCTCAGCGTTGCGGTTTCCGCTGCTCGATAGATAGATATCCAGGGCGCCGGCCAACCGGTCGCGGTCGGCGGCGATGGTTTCCAAGATGATCGTAAGATCATCGTGCACGTCGCGCAGGTATGGGGGACAGTTCCCGGTTGATCAGCGGGCTGGGGACGTGCCGCAACTGAACGATTACGTGACGCGTCGAGTTCAGGACACGCCGCAGTTCCGGTAACGTGCTACGGGCCTCACCAATTTTCTCAAGCACGCCGGGCCGAGGGGCGCCGAGCGCCTCATCTTCCAATCGTTCGATGCCCCTTTCCAATTGGGATGTAGGATTCGACAAAGGTATCCACCAGGCGATATAGCACTTGGTCCGGCCGCAATTCCTGCTTCGCGGCGCCCAATGGTTCAAGCAGCGGCACCGGGGTGCGATGGACCGTCAGTAGAAAGTCGGGACCAACGAACAAGACCACGTCGCCTGCTAAGCCGGCCGGCATCATCGAAAGCCAACTGTTTTAGTGAAATGAACAGATAACTGTCACTCGTTTCCGCCTTGGTACGCTGGGCGTCCTGGCGGCAGTCCTCCACATGCAGGGGATGGAGGGAATAGCGCGCCGCCAGGTCATCGAGCAGCTTGTCATCTGAATTCTGGATGTCGTGCCACTCCATAAGTTGCGTTAGCGCCAGTGGCCCCCATGCCATCGAAAGTCAATGGCCGGCGCTACCCAGACTCTACGCCCGTGAGGCGGCAATACCCAAGCTCCGGGCACCCAAACCCAGCGTCCACCGAGCCAGTTCCAATATCCGTCTACCCACACGTAGCCCGGCCCAGGTGCGACACCGACGGGACCGGCTACATATGCTGCTGGAGGAGGTGGAGGCGGAGTTCCAACGGCGATGCCCAAACCCACACGCGCCGCCGGCATAAATGTTGGCGCAACCAGAAGTGTCGCGACTGCAAGTAGTGTCTTGTTGAGTTTCATAGTAGCTCCGTGATTTCTAGATGCATCCGATAGTCCAATTGCAAGCTCACACAAAAGCAATGAGAAGTGCCCCTGCTCCCGCCGAACCTTCGAAGTTACGCGTCGACGCCTAGACGACTGGCTTCCCCGCATTCGCCCTAAGCTTCTGCAGCGAGTTTAGAAGAGGCATGGCAAGAAATCTGCCTGAGATGCGGCGAGGTAAAACAATGAGAAATCCCGCGACCATCCCGTCCGCTGGGGCGACCGGTACCATCACCGTCGGGCCAGATCTGCGAATCCCGTTTCTGGCCGATTTCACTCGCAAGAACCGCGGCGCACATGCGCGACTGGAGGTGCTCGGACCGGATGTGGGCTATCAAGTGCAGACCGAAAATCGGCCTTGCGACGGCATTGTTCCCGATGTCAAGGATGGCGAAGATGCGGTTTGGATTATCTTTGGTTCGACGCCGGACCAGCATCTCACACACGGAGTCTACGATGTCACGGCCATTTCTGTGCGCCTGGCCTCCACTGTTCACGGAGGGGCTGTGCTGGTAGAGGCACAGGATGGAACCAAGACATTGCTGGAGTTGAGCCGCCCGGAGGATAACGGGCTTCCGCCCGTTACGGCGCCCCCGCGATCACGCCGCGGGAGGCCTGGAGGTGGTGTCGTTTGGCGATCTGAGATCGCTGGCAGAGGCGAGAGCCCTTTGCATAACGGCTGGCACCGCAATCCCGGATCCGCTCCAGCTCCACGCACGCATCCAAAATCTGATTCGCGGAATCGAAAGGCATCTCAAGGATGCAGGCGTCAACTCCGAAGAGGAGTTCACGCTCGTCCAGCCCATACGGACATTCGCGAACGCTATTGAGGAAGAGCACGATTGGTCCATCGGCCTGATTCTTTACCGGTCGCCGGATCTGTTTCGCTACTTCTGGCTGCGCGACACGATCAAGGATTTCGTGACGGTGTCCCAGACATTCCAAATTCGGCCATCCTTTATGTTGCGACATTCGCGCAGGCAGCCGACGCGCCCCGGTTTGAAGGCGCGGACGTTCATGCCAGCGCACCCAGCACAAACATCCGCGACAACTTCGTGCAAGGGCCCTTCGCGGGCGGCGGCCGCTTCGAAATCCGTAAGGCAACCATACTGGATCTGATTCGACTGGGCTGGACCGTTCAGCCCGATAAGATCGACGGCGGGCCCAACTGGGCCGGTCTTGACCGTTTCGACATTCTCGCGAAAGCTCCGCGCACGCCAGCACGGCTGACTTGCGGCTGATGCTCCAACAACTCCTCGCGGATCGTTTCGACCTCAACGTCCACAGGGACACCAAACCCATGCCCGCTTTTGCGCTGGTGGCCGCAGCCGGCAAAAAACTGCATCTCAAAGAGGCGGATGGCAGCGGCGAGACCGGTTGCAAGGGGCAAGGCTCCACATCGGGCGAGGGCGGCGGCCGAATCATGATGAGCGGACCGGACGGAGTGGTTACAACGCTGAGCATTCTTCCCGGCAATCTCGTCCAATACATCTGCCGCAATATGACCATGCCTGCGTTCGCCGCCGGGCTGCAGGGAATGGTGGGCGCGAACGTCGGCCCCAACCCGGTCTCTGACGAAACGGGGCTCAAAGGCGCATGGGATTTCGAGCTCAAATTCTCCTTTAACCTAGGCTTACACATGGCGATGAACGGCGTTACGGAGCACATCTCATTTGGCGATGCGCTGGAGAAGCAACTCGGCCTGAAGCTGGAAAAGCGCGAGGTTCCGATGCCTGTAGTAGTCATTGACAGCGTGAATCAAACGCCCACTCCTAACCTCGCAGGCATGACCCTGAACTTGCCGGCGCTGCCCACCGAGTTTGAAGTCGCGGTAATCAAGCCTACGCCGCCAGATTTCCGCTTCGGCAATTTCCGGCCGCAACGCGGCCGGCGCGTGACCATCGAGGGTATGCCGCTCAGGAGTCTGATCCAGCAGGCCTGGAATCTTTACAGCCGCGACATGATTGTCGACGCGCCGAAATTCATCGACTCCGATCGTTATGACATCACCGCGGAGGCTCCCACCTACGGGCCGGAACCCGAAGCCACGTCTGACGGACCGAGCGAAGGCGCGCGCTTTCAGACAATCGATCAGGATTCGATCAATGTAATGCTGCGCAATCTTCTGATCGAACGCTTCAAGATCAAGTACCATACCGAGGAGCGGCCATCCACTGCCTTTATCCTTACTACGGTGAAGCCGAAAATGAAGAAGGCCGATCCCGCGAACCGCACGGGCTACCACGAAGGTCCCGGGCCGGATGGAAAGGACCCGCGAATCGCAAACCCCGCCGTGGGTCGGCTAGTCACTTGCGAGAACATGACGATGAAACAGCTTGCCCAAAATCTGCCAATGATGGCTGGCGGCTACATTCAGGGCGCAACGGTTTACGACGAAACCGGGATAGAAGGTGCGTTCGACTTTACCTTAAGCTTCAGTGGCGCCGGAATGGTGGGCGGAGCCGGGCGAGGCGGCCGCGGCGGCGACGGCATGGGTGCCGGCGCAGTTGAGGCGCCCGAACCCAGTGGCGCGATTTCGTTGTACGAAGCCATCGAAAAGCAACTTGGCCTCAAGCTGCAACAGACGAAGCGGCCGGCCCAGGTTCTAGCTAGGGCGGGCATATCCATTCCGGCGAAGATCGGTCATCAGTAAAACCTAAGTGTCGCGGCATTATGCTAGCCTGGCGAGGTAATGCGCCTATTAATGCTTGCCTTGGTAGCCTTACTCTCACCCAGCACCGCATCAGGCCAGACCTACACCATCTCCACAATCGCCGGCGGCTATCCACCCGTCAACATTCCGGGAACGGAGGGTGAAATGGGCAGCGAACTATTGACGGAATTGAGCGCTGAAGCGGGTGGGATGTGAGCACGCCTGGCTCTGGGTGGGCGAGATTCGGGCGAAGAGGATCTGGTCTACTCCTGAGCAAGAGAATCCGTGCATGTCTTGCGAAAACCGCAACCGCGGCACCGCGCCGGACTGTTGTGGCTCCGAGCGAAGTTTCCGCTGGCTTCGGCTTGCTTTAATGCGGCCACAAACCCGGCTAGCCCAAGCGCAAGGAGGATCGTCGCCGCCCGACGCGCGCGGTTAGTTTGGGCAATCAGACGACCGTGGCTCACGTGGTCCGCTTGGCCGCGCGCACGCTCACAAAGGTGTCGTAGAGCCGGCTGGTCTTGTCGCGGTTGAGCGCCAGCATGTTCTGCGCAGGATCGCTGACGTTTCTTAGATCGCGATCCTTGCCGTTCACCAGCGGCGGTTCAGGGGCGCCCCATTTTTTGAAGGCTGACCCGTCCTTGTACCCGCGGAATAGCCCCTCCTCATAGCTGGAGGTGCCGGCATCATTGCGGTCGCAGGCCCAGCCGCTAAAACCGTGCCAATTATCGAGCGGGCCAACCGCCTTGGCGTTGCCGCTGAAAGTCTGCGGATTGCCGGGCAAGTTCTCGGGCGCCGCGAAAAGCGCGATGTTGCGGCCGAGTTTGTCACCGTCGCGGTTCATCGGCTCCCACAGCTTGACGAGGACAATGTCCGCTGCCGGAGGCTTCTGGCCGAATTTCAGATCGCCGCGATTGATGGCCTCGCCGATGGCGCGGCGCACGATGATCGCGGGGGCGTCGGTGACGAGTTCAATCCGCTGGATGCGCTGCACCGCCTCGACTGCGGCGGCCGGCGCTTGCGTGCTATTTCCCCGCGCGACGCGCCACGCGGATCGACCCCGCGATTACTTTGCGCGCGGAATAAGATACACTAAATGCCACAAGCGACCAAAAAGGAGCCCCCATGTCTTCAGAAAACAATTCTCTCGATCGCCGCGATTTTTTGCGCAAAGCGAGTGCCATTAGCGCAGCCCTGGGAAGCGCCGGAGCTGCTCTCGGCGAAGGCAAATCCTCGAGAAGCTCTTCTGCGCGTTCGAGCGGCCGCGTGATCGGCGCCAACGAGAGAATTACGATCGGCATCATCGGGGTCGGCGGGCGAGGAAGCTCCGATGCGCGCTCTTTCGCCGCCGTGGGCGAAAAAGACAACTCCTGCCAGATCGTCGCCGTCGCGGATACTTATCAAAAGCGCGTGAACCGCGCGAAAGAAGCCCACAAGTGTGACGGCTACCTCGACTATCGCGAGATCATCAACCGCAAGGACATCGACGCGGTGATCGTTGCAACGCCCGATCACTGGCACGCCCGCATCGCGCTCGAAGCGATGGATCAGGGCAAGGACGTGTACCTCGAAAAGCCGATGTGCCACACGATCGAAGAAGCGCACCAGCTGGTCTCGACCGTTCAGGAAACGGGCCGCGTGCTCCAGGTCGGCTCGCAAACAACGTCGGCCGATCAATGGTGGAAGGCCAAGAAGGCCATCGCAGACGGCATGATCGGCAAGATGATCATGAGCCAGGGCTCCTATCATCGCAACTCGATCGAGGGCGAATGGAATTATCCGATCGACGAAAAAGCCGGACCGGATGGCAAAGGCGAAGACTATATCGATTGGAAGATGTGGCTTGGCAAGGCTCCGGCGCATCCTTTCGATGCCGACCGCTTCTTCCGCTTCCGCAAATATTGGGATTATTCAGGCGGCATCGCGACCGACTTGTTCTATCACGTCGTCGCGCCGTTGAACATCTGCTGGGATAAGCCTCAGTTCCCGCATAAAGTGAGTGCGTCGGGCGGTATTTATGGAGGTTCCAAGTTCGAATACAAACGCGAGGTACCCGATACGTTCCATTTAATGGCTGAATATGCGGAAGGCCATTCGCTGGTGCTGAGCTCTTCGATGGCGAATTCGCAACACATCCCGGGTTTAATTCGCGGGCACGAAGGCACGATCATCATGGTCGATAACGGCCAGTTCGAGAGCGTGACGGACCACATCACGCTGCGGCCCGAAGTTTCACGCCGCCGCGCCAGCCGCGACGCGGAGCCTGAAGTAAAGCCGATGTTCGACGATTATAAGTTCGGAACCGAAGAGGTCACCATCCCGGTGGAAAAAACCGACACGATGTCGACGCACATCCGAAATTTCCTGAGCTGCATGCATACGCGCCAGAAACCGCATCTTCCGGTGGAGACCGGAGCCTGCGCGCAAGTGCTGATCACGATGGCGGTGGAATCCTACCGCCAGGGCAAGGTGCTCTATTTCGACGAGAAGCGCTGGAAGGTGTCGGATAAGCCGGTGAAGGCGTAATTTTCGCTTTCGTGAGCCCGTCCAGTTAAGTCGCGTTTCGCGCGGCGCGGGTGATTATTTCTTTCGCAACGATATTCCCAGCTCGCGAAGGTTTTTCCCCTGGACTTCGCTGGGGGCATCGCACATCAAGTGAGTGCCCTTGGCGGTTTTCGGGAACGGAATCACTTCGCGAATCGAGGATTTCGGGAGCTTGTCGGAGAATGCGCTTAGCAAATCGCTCTCTACGAGTGGCGCGTGACTCGCTCGGAACCGACTAG